>NZ_MOEN01000007.1 GCF_001968985.1 Desulfurobacterium indicum
TATTTCCTCTAAGGTTACCTGCGATATTTTGCTTATGGTTGAGGGTGAGTATTTAAGTTCAAACACGCTTTCAAGAGCCTGGGCTACTGCTCTTGCACTCATACCAGAGGCAAACATCCCAAGTATTAAGTCTTCAAGATTGATATCTCTTCTTCTATAAGGTTCTATCAACTTTGTTCTGAATTTTCCCTCTCTATCTCTTGGAATTCTCAGATTTTCAAGCTTACCGATAACAGTATCTAAGTTTCTAACGTAAAAGCCGTTCTTTGTTCCTCCATGTTCTTTAAGAAACACTTCTCTTTCAGCCGTCATGATTGACTCTAAGGTTTGCTTTACCACTTCCTTAACTAGGTCTGGTAAAATCTTCTGTAGTTCCATTTTTGCCTCCTGGGGTTGGTATTTGTGGGGTGTTCCCCAGGAGGTTATCCCATTTCTCAAGCTTACACAAAATATCGTACACTACCTTCTATCACCGATGATGTGGCTGCGAAGCTCGGAATTACGAATGAGTATATTGAAAGAAAAGCTCTTGAAAGAATAAGAGAGATTGAAGAGAGAAAACAGAAATTTGGTGTTTCTGATGTTGACCTTTATAACAGAGATGTTATTCTTGTAGATGACGGGATAGCAACGGGGTTGACGGTTAAAGCCGCGATTTCTGAAATAAAAAGGGAGCGGCCGTTACGTATAATTCTTGCTGTTCCTGTTATGCCTGAAGATAAGATAGAAGAGTTTTCTTCGCTGGTTGACGACCTTATAGTTCTATATGCTCCGACATTTTTCAATGCCGTAGGGCAGTTTTACCAGTATTTTCCTCAGGTTGAGGATGAAGAGGTAATAAAGATACTTAGAGAGTTAAACGAGAGATGATGGATACGCTTTTTTCAAAAGGGAAAAGACCTCTTGCTGTCAGGCTTCAGCCTGAAAATTTTGAAGAGTTTGTTGGTCAGAGACATATTATAGGTAAAGGTAAACCTTTAAGGCGACTTATTGAAAATGATGCTGTCAAGCCTTCCATATTTTGGGGAGAACCTGGAACCGGCAAAACGGCACTGGCACGGTTGATAGCTAAAATGTCCAATGCCGACTTTATAGAGCTTAACGCTGTTACTTCAAACATTAAAGAGATAAAAGAGGCTCTTGCAAAGGGGAGAAAAAACTTTGAGATTGGAAGGAAGACAATACTTTTCATAGATGAAATTCACAGGTTTAACAAGGTTCAGCAGGATGCGTTGCTTCCCGATATAGAGGCGGGAAATGTCATACTTGTAGGTGCTTCCACTGAGAACCCTTACTTTTCCCTCGTTCCGGCTTTAAGATCAAGGGTTAAACTTTACAAGTTTGAGCCTCTTTCGCCGGGAGAGATTAAGACTTTAATCATGAGGGCGCTTACCGATAAGAGAGGTTTAAAGAAGCAGAATTTGGCAATTTCCGAAAGTGCCCTTGAGCTTCTTGCCAGACTTTCGGGAGGGGACGGCAGGAAGGCTTTGAACTATCTTGAAGAGATTGCTGCTTTGCTTCCTTCTGGTTCTGAAATTGATGAAAAGGTTGTGAAGGAAGTGGCTTTCGGTGAAACCACAAAATACGGTAAGGGAGACTATCACTATGATGTTATCTCTGCTTTTATAAAATCTGTTAGAGGAAGTGATGTTGATGCGGCACTTTACTACCTTGCAAGGATGCTTAAAGGTGGAGAGGATCCAGTTTTCATTGCAAGGCGTCTTGTTATCCTTGCTTCTGAAGATATAGGTAATGCAAATCCACAGGCTCTCTTGATGGCAAATGCTGCAATGGATGCGGTTTCAAAGATAGGGATGCCGGAAGCAGCACTCGTCCTTGCCCAGGTTACGATATATCTTTCAATGAGTCCGAAATCGAACGCCGTTTACAAATCTCTCAAAAGGGTTGTGGAGGCTGTTGAATCGGGCGATGTCCTTCCTGTTCCTCTCCATTTAAGGGATTCTCATTACAAAGGTGCCGGCAATATGGGGCACGGTAAAGGTTATCTTTATCCTCATGATTTCCCGGGACATTACGTTGAGCAGAACTATCTTTCCGAAGATAGGAAATTTTATTCTGATGATGGTATAGGCTTTGAAAAACAGTTAAAACAGTGGCTGGAGGAGATGAAAGGTGCTAAAAATAACAGGAAAGACTGACGTTTACGGTATTTTTGGTTTTCCGGTGGAACACTCCCTTTCTCCTTTAATGCAGACTGCGGCTTTTCATACCCTCGGTATTGATGCTGTCTATGTGCCTTTTGAGGTTAATCCTGAAAACCTAAAGGATGCAGTTGCAGGTCTTCGTGCCATGAATATAAGAGGGATAAACATCACCGTGCCTTTAAAGGAGAAAATTGTTCCGCTTCTTGATAAGGTAGATGAGGCAGCAGCCTTTTTGGGAGCCGTTAATACTGTTAAGAATGAAAACGGTATTTTGAGCGGTTACAACACCGACGGAGACGGTTTCGTTGATTCTCTTGAAGAGGAGGGAGTCGATATAAGCGGAAAAACAGTTCTCCTTATAGGAGCGGGAGGTTCGGGGAAAGCGGTTGCTTTTGCCCTTTTAAAGAGAGGAGCCGAAAAGGTGGTTATTGCCAACAGAACAGTTGAAAAAGCAGAGTCTCTTGCCGGGAAACTTGAAAGCTACGGGAAGGTTGAAGCTGTTTCTCTGGGCGATGTTGAAAACCTCCTGGAAAAGGTTGATTTAATCGTGAATACAACGTCTCTTGGTATGAAAGAGAGTGATCCACCGCTTTTTAACTATATACTTATTCCTTCCTCTGTCACAGTTGTTGATATTATTTACAAACCTTTTAAAACAAAACTCCTTCTGGCGGCAGAAGAAAATGGGGCAAAGATAGTAAATGGTCTGGGAATGCTTGTTCATCAAGGGGCAAGGGCTTTCAGGATATGGACAGGACGTAAGCCGCCGATAGATGTGATGAAAAGAGTTCTAATGGAGCAGTTATGGTAGAGTTTATGCGGGAGCTTGTTAATTCTTCCGTCTGGAATCAGTATGAGCCTTACTTTTTGTCAATAATTTTCGGTGCTCTTGTTGGGATAGAGAGGGAGTATAAAAAACAGCTTGAAGGGATTCCGACGTTTGGTGGTATTAGAACGTTTATTCTCATATCCTTGCTTGGAACTTTGTCCGCTCATGTGGCCGATGGTATATCTCCGATTGTTGTTCCTGTGGTTTTTGTGGTTGCTTCTGCTTTTATTCTTATGGCTCAAAAGAACGAAAAGGAGCCGGGCTTGACTTCCGAATTTGCCGCCCTTGTAACCTTTTTTACAGGTGTCCTCTGCTTTTTCAGAGAGTATCAGATAGCTGCCGTTATATCGATAGCTGTTTTTTCTATTCTTACGTTTAAAAAGCCGATGCACGAATTTGTAAGGCACATTACTCTTGATGATTTGTTTGCATTTTTAAAATTTGCCGTTGTTACGGTGCTTATCTATCCTCTCCTTCCTGATAAAACGTTTTACGGAGTAAATCCGAGAGATGTTTGGGCGATGGTTGTTGTTATCTCTACGATAGATTTTATCGGATATGTTCTTACCAAATTTGTTGGAAGTAAGAAAGGGACAGTTATTACAGGACTTATAGGAGGTCTTGTTTCAAGCACGGCCGTTACAATTACTCTTTCGTCGTTTGCGAAAAGGAATCCGGTTATAGTGAGTGAATATGCCGCCGGGATAGTCGGTGCTTCTGCGATAATGTTTTTTAGGATTTTAACACTTGTTTTTATCGTTAATACTGCTCTTGTAAAGTTTTTTCTCTTTCCGTGTGTTGTTGCTACAATTTTCGGCCTCTTCTTCACCTATGCCAGGGCAAAAATGACAAAGGGAAATGAAAAGATAGAGGTTGAAAATCCTTATGAGTTATCAACGGCTCTTAAATTTGGAGTCTTTTTCGGTTTTATTCTTTTTCTTACGAAGTTTGCTGCAAAGTATGCCGGTGCCTGGGGGCTTTTTGCTATAGCAGCCGTTTCGGGGCTTTCCGATGTGGATGCAATAACGCTTTCAATGGCAAAACTTTACTCTTCCGGTGAAATTACGGCATTGATAGCGGTTACGGCGATATTTATAGCGGCTACGGTGAACACACTTTTTAAATGGTTTATTACCTTTTTCATTGGGGGCAGGGAAATATTTAGAGAAAGCACTAAAGGCTTCCTTTTGCTTCTTGCCGGAGAAATTCTTGGATTGGCAGGAATTTTTGCAGTTTTATTACGTTAAACTAAGATTCCTCCGGATTGAGAAGCCACTTTTACAGGTCTGTTTTCTTCATCTACAAGAACAACCGTTGGAGAGAAGTTCTCAAGTTCTGCCTCTTCAAGTTCACAGTAGGAAACGATAATAACTTTATCGCCCACCTGCACTTTTCTTGCAGCAGCACCGTTTAAGCATATTACGCCACTTTCCGCCTCTCCAGGTATTACGTATGTGGAAAATCTTTCACCATTTGTGATGTTGTATATATCAACCTTTTCGTAAGGAAGAATGTTGGCAAGTTTCATAAGTGAAGAGTCTATGGTAATGCTTCCCTCATAGTTAAGGTCTGCCTGTGTTACCGTAGCTCTGTGTATTTTTGACTTAAACATAAATCTTCTCATTCTGCCTCTCCGCAAGAGAGTTTATTCAGAGTAAATATATATAAATCTGGTGTGAAAATGCAAAGATGGGAGAAAAAGATGAACTTTTAAAGAGCGGGCTTCAAGCCCGCTGGAGATTATTTCTCGGCCATTTCTTTTAATAGATCCCTTATCTCTGAAAGTAAAACTTCCTCTTTTGATGGTGCTGGTGGTGCGGATGGTTTTTCTTTTTCTTTCTTTTTAAAGGAGTTTATAGCTTTGATTGCCAAAAATATTGCGAAAGCTATTATTACAAAATCAACGACAGATTGGATAAATTTTCCATATTTGATAGTTGCTTTTCCAACAGTTATAGATAGTCCTGTAAAATTTACACCGCCGACAAGAAGCCCTATAAGTGGCATAAGGACATCACCAACAAATGATGAAACGATTTTCCCGAATGCTGCACCTATGATGATACCGATTGCCATGTCAATTACATTACCTCTCATGGCGAATTCTTTAAACTCTTTGAGTATTCCCATACTTTTCCTCCGGATAGTGTTATTTGTTTGCAAAAATAAATATTTTAGTTCCCGGAATAATTTAAAATACATCCAAGCTCATTTTAATATAATTTGAATTTTGCTGTCAATTTTTAATTTTTTAGATTTTTTTGATTACTGGGAGGGAAAATTTGAAGAAAGCGAGGGGTGATTCACCCCTCACTTATTGATATCTTCGGAAACCTTCTTAACAACTTCGGCAATGTAGTAGCCTGAAAGAAGCTCAAGACCCCACACGATCAGTGTCGGTATGGCAGCGCCGTAGGTGAGAGCTTTTACTACCAGAGCCACTGGTCCTGCAACAATTATGTTCATTCCCAGAATTATTGAGAACGTAAGAACCAGGAAAAAGGCAAGGTAGTAAGCATACTTAAACGGTTCCAGTGAGTTATACCAGAGTATTAGAAGTGATGCGATGCTCATCTCTTTTATCTTTTCTACCGGCTCTTTCACTTTAGCCATTAAGGTTTCTTTGCTCAGTTCCTCTCCTTTTAGAAACATTGATGCTGCATTTGCCACACCGCCATAGCCAAAGATGAGCCTGTTAGCAAACAGCCAGAAGCCGATTAATCCTATTAAAAATGCTGCTGTTTCGGGATTTGATGCGGCAACTGCAATTAATGCCGCTATTCCAAAGGCTGCTGCGATAACGGTAATTGCAAAAAGAATCATAAACAACCACCAGACTATCCTTTCTTTTTTCATTTTTCACCTCCTTTTTGAGTGCTTTGAACAGTGGCTTTGTTTGATACGCCCATTTTGAAAGGATGTACTATTGTGTAAAGATCACTTGAAAGTGGTGTTATGTAGGTAAAGGTTGCCAGAATACCATCACCAATTTCAAGTTTTTCTGTTCCTGGTTTGAGTTTTAGAACCACTTTAGTAACTACTCCCGGAGGTAGTGTTACTTTTACAGGAATGTTAGAAACCACGTAGCCTTTTTCTTTGGTTTTGCTTCCCGGCGTAAATACGAAAGATTCCTGAATAATTGTTAAAGGCATTCCTCCGGGATTAAGCATTGAATAGGTCAACTGGTGCTTTTTCCTGTTGTAACTTACTTCTGTGACAATCGGTGATGCCGGGATTGACGCTACAACTTTTGCTACCGTTACGCCTGTAAAGAATGTTCCTATGCTCCAGCCGAGAAACAGACCGATGATGGTTAGCAGAGCAAGTATTCCTGCTGGTTTTCTCATCTTTCACCTCCCATTATTGGATTTAACATGGCTCAATTTAATAATCTAAAATATTATTGTCAACCTTATTTAGTTTTCTATATTAGTTGACTTTAAATTACGTGTGATATATTTTCAAATATAGAAGTATTTGCTGAAACACGAAAAATCACAACCGGAGGTGAAAATGGTAATCAGAAAGGAGCACGCGCTCGCTCTCCTGAAACTGAGAGAGGTAGAGAAAGGACAGTTCTGTAGAGTCAAGGAAACGGAAGAAGCGCCGTTTATGGAGCTTGAGATGGCAAACCTTGCAAGGATGGGAAAACCTCTTGAGTATATTTTGACGTATTGGGGAGAAGCTCTTGTAAACGTTTTGAAGGAAATGGTTGAGAAGGGAGTTATTTCTCATCCTGAAAAGTGGGATGAAGAGTTTAGATGGGTTGGTTCTGAAGTTATAGCCATGATAGATTCGGCTGTCAAAAATGCGGATATTCCTGGAGAGCTTACTGAAAAGTATCTTGAAGAGAGGGGATTTGTTGAAGAGAAAAAGATAGAGAAGAAGGGGACTTTTAAAGTTATAAATGATTATGCCAGAGCCGTTTATGATATTTTCCAGAATGCAAGTCCGAGGTTGATTGTATCAAAAGAGCTTCACGACTACATTAAATCAATTCCTTCAGGTCCTGCCGAAAGCTCAATGCTTAAAGGTGAGGAAAGGTTGCCTCTCATACTTGAATCAATGAGACTTATAGCTTTTTCTGTGCCTTCATCCGATGTTTATACTTTTACCGCTCTCGGATGTAAGGTCAAGGAGGCTTGTGAGTTGATTCCGCCGGCTCTTGATGTGGTTATTTCTGAAGACATTATGGACACACTTGCAGAGTGTTTTGATTCCGGTATTGATGAATTAACTGAAGAAGAGAAAGAAGTGCTGTGGGCACTTGCTCTTGTAGATGATAAAGGTGAGTTACTTCCGCCGGGAGAAGCTCTTCTTGAAGTTTACAGGGTCTGGAAGGACAAGGAAGTTCTTCCTGTTAAGACGATAAACGTTGAAAATATTGATGCTGAGCTTCTCAAAGGTATTGAAGAGGTATGGAAAAAGCATGAAGATAATCCGGAAGTTGTTCCTACTGTCGATGAGCTTGTTCATTACCTTTTTTACAAGCCTCTTAAAGATTACAAGCATGTTATGGAACATTACGGCAGAAGGCTCTATCAGGATTTGGGTTATCAGAAAAAAGAAGAGATTAAAAAGAAGTTTTCCGAAGTTAAAACGGTTGAAGAGCTTTTCAAGAGCTTTTACGAAAAGGGAAACAAGTGGTATGTCAAGCTTTACGACATTGTTCAAGAGAGTCTCTATACTATGGAATCATTTAACCTTATCGAATCAAAAGATTATAACGGCAAAAAGGTTCACTATCTAACAGATTGGGGCAAGAAAGCTCTTGAAGATATGAAGACAAGAGGATTTAGAAGGATTTCTTCAACGGCTGTTAAAGCTATTACGATTAAGAACAGAGTTTTCGGTGCTCCCAATGTTGACTGGTATGAAGAAGCAGTTTCCGCTCAGCTTGTTGGTGGTGGGGAGCCGACGGTTGCGGGTAAGCTCTATGAAGATGCGGCTTATGGAATCAAGAGACTTCCCCACATAACAAGATTTGAGCTTCAGGTTCTTCACAAAATTCCGGAAAACGGCTTCTTTGTAGATGATCTTTACGAACATTTTGATGAGACGTGGCATGAAGAGATTGAATATGCCGTTAATAAACTTGAAGCAAGAGGATATATTGATATCTTACCAAACAGGGCAATTGTCCTGACAGAAGTTGGAAGACTTATAAAGAGGGCCCTCGCCGGAACACCGGAAGGTTTCGCCAATCCTATTACGCCTCTTGGCGTCAGGGTGCTTGATGCGCTCAGGAAAGTAGGAACTCTCTATGTTAAAGAGCAAAAAGTAAGAGTTCTTCCGAAAAATCTTAAAGAAGCCATTAAGCTTTCAGGCCTTGATGAAGAGACTTTCGGTGAAGAACTCTTAATTCTTAAAAAGGCAAACCTTGTTGGTAAAAACAGCATCAATGAAGCAGGCCTTTTGATCCTTGAAGCTTTCGACAAACTTAATTAAACCTTATCAGGGAGGGAGTTATGGCAAGGCTCTACGGAAGAGTTGATTCACCGGAAGACATCAGGCGTATAAACTGTATTATCAGAGATGAAATGCTTGAAGTGGAAAGTGTTGAGCAATTAACAGACCTTAAAAAGAGGTCTGACTATCTTTGTACTTTAACCTATTCTCCATTCTGGCTTAAAAAGTTCGGCCCTATGATTGAAAAACTTCGTGAAGTTGCTTTGGAGGAGAACAGGGCAACTGTTAGACTTGCCAATTACGTTTCTGCTTATAAAGGTTGGGATAAGACTTACGATCCGTGGGGAAGGGATAACAAGACGATAGACGAACGTCTCAAGGAGATACCTGAAGAGATAATGAAAGAGATTAAAGAGACAGTTGTTGATTTGAAACTGTCTCCGGAGATACTTGAGGAGCTCCGCAGGGATTTCTGTGCTATAAGAAAGGCAATGATACTTGTCGAATCTTCAGAATTGCTTACAAAATTAAAACATCAGGCTGATCTTATTGTTGCAATTACTCATCTTAAAGATTTCAGGCAAAGATTTGAAGATATCCTTGATAAGATTGATGAAATTGTAAAAGTAGAGGAAAAAAGAACGGTTAAGCTTGCAAACATAATTTCAGAAGTTAACGGCTGGAAGGTAACATACGAAGTTTGGGACGAGAGTGACATAAGAGAAGATGAAACTCTGGAGCAGTATGTTGAAAGGCTTCTGGAAGAAGAGGAGAAAGCACAGAAATATATTCCCACGGAGGCAAGATACAAAGAAGGAAAAGTTCTATGGCTTGTTTACCATCATCCAAAGAGGAATAGAGAGTATGCTAAGAGGATATATATTCCGGGCACTTCCAGAAATATAAAAATGGAGGGCCCCGGTAAGTTTAAAAATAGATTTGGCCGGGAAGTTTACGGAGTAAAAATTACATATGAGGCGAATATTCGTCCTACGGTTATTCACATAGGTGACAGAATTATTCACCTTCCCGAAAGATGGGTTAAAAGGGAGAAAGTTGTTCCAATTCCAGAAGGTGCTTATGATATTCGACTTGTTGAAGAGAGACCAGAAGTTGCCTATCCTATTGCTTGATAGACTGTTTTTCGTTTTGATGAAAACCCCGACAGATGTCGGGGTTTTTTTCTTTTAAAGGATTATATTCTAATAGTAAAATTTTCTTTTGAGAGGTGATGAAAGTGGATTTTCTGAAAGATGCACGTGAAATAAAAGATTTTATTGTCGGTTTAAGGCGTCAGATACATCAGTATCCTGAACTTTCAGGAAGGGAATTTAAAACGTCCGAGCTTGTTGCCGACACGTTAAAGGATATAGGTGTTGATGAACTGCAGGAAGGCTTTGGAGAGACAACGGCTGTGGTTGCTCTTATAAAAGGAAACAGTGATAGGACGGTTGCTTTAAGGGCAGACATGGATGCCCTTCCTATAAAAGAAGAAACCGGGAAACCTTACGCTTCAAAAATTGACGGTGTTATGCACGCTTGCGGTCATGATGCCCATACTGCAATGTTGCTTGGAGCGGCAAAACTGCTTGTGAAGCATAAGAAAAAACTTAAAGGAAACGTTAAGCTCATTTTCCAGCCCTGTGAGGAGCGGCAGGACTGTCGCGGTGCAAAGAGGCTTGTTGCTGCCGGTGTTCTTAGAAACCCTGATGTTGGTGCCATTTTCGGTATTCACGTTTTCCCGGAGCTTGAAACGGGAAAAGTGGCAACCTGCCCCGGTGCCGCTCTTGCATCGTCTGATGTTTTCAGGATAAAGATTTACGGAAAGGGAACTCATGCGTCAAAACCTCACATGGGAATTGATACCGTTTTGATAGCGTCACAGGTTGTTAATACGCTTCACCACATTGTGAGCAGAAGAGTAGATCCCCTTGATCCGGCTGTCCTTACCATAGGAACGATAAAGGGAGGAGAAGCTGAGAACATCATTCCCGATACCGTTGAGATGGCAGGAACGATAAGAACTTTAAACGAAGATGTGAGAAAGAAAATTCCGCTATGGATAGAAGAGGCTTTAAGAGGGATAACATCTGCTTACGGCGGTTCCTATGAATTTGACTATGAGGAGGGTACTCCACCTCTTATAAATGATAAGAAAGTTACAGAATTTGCTATGAACAGTTTGAAAGAGCTTCTTGGTGAAGGGAATGTTCTCTATCTTGAAAAGCCTTCAATGGGCGGAGAGGATTTTGCAGAATATCTGAAGTTTGTTCCCGGCACCTATTTCAGACTTGGAACTGGCAACAGAGAAAAAGGAACAACTTATCCCCTTCACAATCCAAGGTTTGATATTGATGAAGATGCCCTTCCTGTTGGCACTGCAGTTCTCTCTTTTCTTGCCTTTAAATGGCTTTCAGATAAGTAGCTTTTGAAGCCCCCTGGTGTCTTTTTTCGTTTTTAGATAAAATTTATGTTATGTATTGATATTTTGATATTTTGGAGGGCACTGTGGGGCTTGAAGAGAAGATAAAAGAGCAAGATTTAAAGGCAGAGAATGTTTTTGTTGCTTCGCTTTTGGCAGGACTTAACGAGTTTGGCATTCTTAATCAGGGAATTATAAATCTGACAGGCGGCAGGATAGGGGATTTTCTCTTTCAGTTTGCAAAGGTGAAGGGATTTGCGATTTCCCCTTTTCTTTCACTTGAAGAGCAAGTTAAAAAGGCTATAGTGTTTCTGAATGAACGTCTTCGTATTGGTAAAGTTTTTGTTGAGTTTGCAGGAGAAGATTTTTTTATAAAAGTATATTCTTCTTCCTGCAGATTTTGCCCAAAAGGAGTTGGAGAGGCGGAGTTGGAAGGGACTTTATGTCCGTTTCCAAAAATTTTTGAAAGGTTTCTCGAACTTTCCTGCCGTAATGGTATTGTGGTTGTTCCTGAAGATATAGATATGAAAACCCTTGTCAAAAGGGAAGGTTTTTGCGTCATACACTACCGTTGTGTGAAGTGATTTGTTTCAAAGTTAAGCAGCAATTTTTTTATGGATGTGCCAGCGGAAAAACCGCCAATATTTTTGGATGATATAACCCTGTGGCAGGGAATAATAATTGGAAATGGATTTCTTTTGAGTGCCTGTCCGACAGCTCTTGGTGATGTTTTGAGTATCTTTGCGATTTGACCATAAGTTATAGTTTTACCGGGGGGAATGGCCATAACAGTTGAGAAAACTTTTAACTGAAAAGGTGTAAGTAACTCGTCCTTGAAAGGGACAATGACTTTTCCATATTTCTCGTAGGCTTGAAATCTTTTAACAATTAAAGGATGTCCCTCTATCTCTGCCAACTTTTCTGTTGTTAAGTTCACTTTTGTTGCGGTGTTTTCTGTGTGTTCTACTATTACGGTGACTCCAAATGAGAACTGAACAACGGTTATCATTAGATCATTCCAGCTATCCTTAAAGCAACTTCAAGGTCTCTCTGGAAGTCGGTTTCCCCCCGCCGGTTTCTCAAAAGATATGCAGGGTGAAATGTTGGTATAACTATGTAATCTTTTACCTTGAATTCTTGTCCTCTTATTTTTGATATTGGTGTTTTTTCGGGGAGGTTTAAAACTGTTCTTGCGGCAAAAGCACCAAGACACAGGATAACTTTTGGTTTTATTATTTCTATCTGTTTATTGAGGTAAGGGTAGCAGGTTTTTATTTCATCCGGCTGTGGATTTCTATTTTTTGGTGGTCTGCATTTTACAATGTTGGTGATGTAAACTCTTTCTCTTTCTATGCCGAAAAGGTTTAAAAATCTTGTCAATAGTTGTCCTGCTCTTCCCACAAAAGGCCTTCCCTGAAGATCTTCCTGTTCTCCTGGAGCCTCTCCTATGAACATCAGGTTTGTTTTGGGGTTCCCTTCTCCAAATACGACGTTGTGACGTGTTTCAGCAAGTCTGCATTTTTTGCATTTAAGGACTTTTTCTTTTAGCTTTTCAAGCTCATCAGTATCATTTTCAATGTTAATGTTTTCTTTTCCTGCCATGGAAGCTCCTTTAATTTTTATCTCTTCATATCCTATTTCGTTTAAAAATATTATGAACTGCCGGATTTTATCCAAAAATTTCCTCCCACAGTTCTCCGTCACATATCCAGCTGGTATTTCCTTCTAAAAATACATCTTTTAGCTGGTTATCAAAATAGATGGTCAAGGGCTCTCCGGAGCGCGTTATAACCGTTATAGGTGGCTCTTTTGAGAATAGTCTGGAGAAAGCTATTGCAGCTGCAACAGAACCTGTGCCGCAGGCGAGAGTCTCTCCTTCTACACCTCGTTCATATGTTCTTACAAACAGCTTTCCGTCTTTAAATTGGGCGAAATTTACGTTCGTTCCTTCCGGCTTGAACATTTCGTGGAAGCGTATTTTTCTTCCCAGATTTTCCACATCGACGTTTTCTATATTTTCAACAAATGCAACAAAGTGGGGAACACCGGTATTTAAGAAAGCACCTTCTATGTTCCTGGTGTCCGTTTTTATCTTACATTTAAGATTTATATCGTAAGGTTTTGTCATAAGGACTTTTACTGTTTTACCGTTTACTGTGGCTTTTATTATTCCTGCTCCTGTTTCAAATGTCATCTCTTTTGGTGCTATTTTCTTTTCAAAGGCGAATCTTGCTGCGCATCTTGCACCGTTTCCGCACATGGAAGCTCTGGAACCGTCAGCGTTGAAAAAATCCCATTTAAAGTTAACGGAAGAAGATTTTTCTATGAGAATGAGGCCGTCTGCTCCTATTCCTTTTTTTCTGTTACATATTATCTGGATGAATGTTTCTATGTTTAAGTCTTTTTTTGCCAGAAAGTTATTAATGAAATGTGTTCGATTATCAATTATTATAAAGTCATTTCCGGTGCCTTCTAACTTTGAGAAACTTATCACTTATGCCGTCTCCACATTCTGCTTTTCTTTGATATTTTCGGCGAACTTTTTAAATCCGAAATAGGAGAGGATAGAGAAGATTAATCCAAGGGAGGCACCACCTACAAATGTCGGTACTAAAAGAGCAAGTCCTGTTGAGAATAGCTTTGAAATTGAAAAGGTAGATAAGGAGACTCTCATTACCTGGTATCCAAGGAGTCTTAAAATTCTGTATCCGACATAGTAATCTATAATGAGCACGGGGACGGTTGTCCACGGGTTTGTTACGTGAGTTCCTATCGCTGCTGCTATCTTGCTTGCTTTTGCAAATGCCGCTATGGTGATTGCTATTAATACCTGAAATCCGTTTACAGGGAGGAATCCTATAAATACGCCAAGAGCCAATCCTCTTGCTGTTTCTTCCGGCTGGTCCTTTAATTCAAGAAGTTTTTTGATGTAGAATCTGAAGGAAAACAGCTCTTTAAGCTTCATTCCCATTCCTCATATTTTAGATATCCTTTACGAATCACATTCTACAAAAAAATGTATGCTTTTACAAATTATTAAACAATATCGTTGGTTTTTGTTTTCCTGTTTAAGGTAAAATAAAACTTAAGATATTTTTTATTTTGGAGGTTTTAAGTGAAAAGGAAGGCATTTACACTTATAGAGCTTCTTGTGGTTGTTGTTATTTTGTCTCTGCTTGCTGCGATAGTAGTTCCAAAACTCACGGGAAGGGTTAATGAAACAAAGATAAAGACTACGAAGGTTCAGCTTAAAGAGATAAAGAGAGCTCTTGAGATGTATAAACTGGATAACGGCATGTATCCTACGACTTCTCAAGGACTAAAAGCTCTTGTTGAAAAGCCGGAAACGCCGCCTGCTCCCGCCCACTGGAAGCAGTATCTTGATAATATTCCGAAGGACGGCTGGGGGAACGACTTTGTTTATGTTTGTCCCGGCGATAAACATCCCTTTGAGCTGAAGTCAAAAGGACCTGATGGAGAGTTAAATACACAGGATGATATTTCCGTGTGGGATCAATGAGAAGGGGGTTTACACTTTTAGAAGTTCTTATTGGTGTTACTATTTTTGCTGTTGCAGCTTCCGCTTTGATTTTTGTTTCTTCAAAAAATGTTGAGAGATTGGAAAGAATAGATGATACGATTAAAGGAATTTATATAATGAAGTCACGTATTTACGGTTTGCCGTACAACGATACTGATGGATTTAAAATTGTGGAAAGCCGGGCTAATCTGGAGTATGGAATAGTAGAAAAAAGTTTTAGTGTAAATAAAGACGGGAGACATCTTTTTACGTTTTACTATTATGAAAAAGAGTAAAAGTGCTTTCACTCTTCTTGAAATTCTTATAGTTGTTTCTCTTATGGCTGTTCTTCTCGCAGCTGTTGAGTTTTTTTACAGCGGAACGGTTTTTTCTTCCGGGGATATTGAACAGAAAGCTGTTTATGTTGAGAATGATTTGAATTTATACTCTCAGCTTTCCAGACAACTATTCTCTTTTTTTAAACCTAGAAATGAAAATTTTTTGCTGACAAAGGATAGGCTTGCTTTTTATACGCTTTATCCCGTTTTTTACTCTGGCGGAGTAAAAGCTGTTTATATTTTCAGAAGGGAAGGCAACGGAAAAACGGAAGTTATCTATCAAGAGTTTCCTTATCCTGACGGAAAACTTGATTCTAACGGGACAAAGAAGATTGTTATAGGGGATTTTTCTAATTTTGAATTTCAAGTTCTAAATGGCGGAAACTGGACAGAAAATTTTGAGGGTAACTTTACCGGCATTGCAAGACTTTTTGTAGATGGTAAAAAATTTTTGATAACCGGAAAGATAGAATGATTCTTCTTGTTATTTTAATGGTTATAGGTGCCGTGACAATGGCTGTAACAAATACTGCTGATGAGACGTTCTTTGCCTCTCACTATGTGACAAAAGTTCTTCAGCAGGAGCAAGTTATGGCTCTTGCCGATGCAATTTCGGCAGGGGTTAAGGAGCTTTTTGCCCGCGATGATGGGAATGTTGATTATTATGGTGAGTACTGGACTTATCCGGTGCCTGTTTCGCTGAACGGTGTTGATTTGACAGTTGAAATAGAGGATGAGGAAAGGTATTTAAATCCCAATATACTTGTAAAAAACGGTAAGGTTAATAAAAAAGCGGAAGAGATTTTTAGCAGACTTTTTAATATTACAGAACTTGGTGGAGATTTGCTTACGAAAGACATTGAGGACTGGATTCTTCCCGGCAGTTCAACCTTTAAGCATGCAAGATTTAGCACGACGGAAGAGCTTAGGCTTGTTGATGGTGTTACCGGTGAAATTTTTAACGGAACGGTTGAGGGAGGACACTTTAAACCAGGACTTCGTTCACTCCTTTCTGTGTGGACAGACGGGAAGGTTAACGTGAACACGGCATCAAAGTGGATTTTAATGGCACTTGACAGAAATATAGATGAAAATCTTGCAAATAATATTATTGAATACAGAAAAAAACATCCTTTTAAAAAGGTTGATGATCTTATAAACGTTGAAGGTATGACATCTGATATTATTTATAGAATAAAACCTTTTGTTGACGTTAAGAGCACCTATTTCCTGACCAGAGCGGTTGTGAAAATTGGTGATAGTAGCTATTCTCTTTACATACTTTTTAAAAGAGATGGGGCTTCCTTAAGAGAGGTCTGGAGAAAAGTAAAATGATAGTTAGAGTTGAATATCCTGACGGATACGGTGAGAGTTTTGAAGTTAACGTATTGAAAGGAGAAATAAAGCCTTATGGAGGGGATAATTACGACCGACTGTTCATTCTCCTTCCGGCTGAGAAGACAACCTTTAGAATAAAAACTTTTCCTTTCAGTGATAAGAGGAAAATTTACAAAATTATTGAAGGGGAAATAAAATCAAATCCTATCCTTTCCGGTAGAGACCTTGTTTTCCGTTCGTTGTTTTTCCCGATGGATAAAGGGACAGCTGTTTTCACTGTTATTACCGGTAAGGAAGATATTGAAAGAATAGGAAAACAGGGAATCGATGTTATCGATAGTGAGGTTGTGTCTCTTTTAAGGATTGTCCTTTTAAGCGGGAAAAACGGAGATTTTTATTATGAAAAAGAAAACGGCAATATCATTATTTCTGTGAGAGATGGCATTCCGATTTCGGTAAAGGTAGGTGAGAAGGAAAAGATAGGTGAGCCTATTCGTCTGGAAGCCATGAATAAGAAAATTCTTCCGCTTTTTGGCTCGGCACTTCAGATAATCAGAAATACGGAAGTGAATTTTTTGAAAGAAGAGTCTTCTGATACGGAAATTTCTCTTGTTAAATCGGCTCTTTTCCTTTTGTTTTCTCTGGTTGTTCTCAGCGGTGCTTTGTTTGCGGGAGGGGTTTTCTTTAAAAGGAAAATTAGAGGTGTTAGGAATAAGGAGGCGGAACTTTTTGAAAAGAAGTTTCCCGATATCCCTGCCGTTGACCCGCTAACTCAGCTGAAAGGGATGCTCCATTCTGCGTCAAAGGTGGAAATAGATACAGTGGATGTTATGGATGAAATAGGAAAGGTGAAAAACGGCATCTCTGTTTTAAAATTTAATGCCGGTGACGGACGATTTTCAGTAGAAGGGGAAGCTCCAGATATTTCTTCTGTTACCTCTTTTGCTGGCCGGCTTAAAAAATTTAATGCCGAGATTACGGAAACAGTTACTCTTAAAGATAAAGTCAGGTTTAGATTAGAGGGTCGTTACTGATGGAAAAAGTGAGACTTTTTTTCTCATCTTTCTCCGATAAAGAGAGATGGTGGATTGTAATTGGAGTTTATGCTGTTGTTATACTGGGAGGAGGATTTATTTTCCTGCCGGCAGCTTTTAATAGTTACGTAAAAGGGAAAGAACAGCTCAAAAGGACGGTTGTTGAATTTTATTCCTTTAAAAAGCTACTTTCTGAAGTAGTTCCTGATAAAAGCAGTCGTCCGATTTCTCTGGAAGATGTTTCTAAGGTTCTTTCTGATTCCGGTATAAAGCCTTTTGTTGTTTCGATTAAACCTTCCGGAGGAAATTTTGAGATAAAAGTGGACGGAACACCGGCAGATGTTTTCGCTTCAGCTTTAAAAACATTTAAAAAAGAGGGTTTTTCCGTTCCGTATGTTAATGTTGATACTGTTACAGGTAAGATAAAGGCACTCTTTACAGTTTCGGGAGAAAAATAATGAAAAAAATTCTGCTGGTTGTATTGTGTATAGCTGTATCTGTTTTTTCCTTTTTCTACTTCCTGCCGGCAGATGTGATGTTTGCAAACTACCTTTCCGCTTTAAATGTTAAATGTTCTTCTGTCGAAGGTAACGGCTTGCATATGAGTTTATCAGATCTGGAGTTTAAAGGAGTTTCGGTAAAAGGTGTTGATATTGTGAACAAGATTCTTTCTCTGGATATTATTTCCGGCAGGAGTAAAGTTAGTATTTTTCCTTTTAGTAAAAAGATTGAAGTTTCACTTAAGCGATTTCCTGTTTCTTTAAAAACTTATGGATTTGAGGCTGAAGGATATCTTAATTCGGAAGGTTTTGTAAAGTTTGATCTGTCAGGAGATTTAAATGGAAAGATTAATTTTGAGAGAGCGGTTTATAAAGGAATTAACATCGGAAATCTGGAAGGGCGATTTTCCTATAAAAATGGAAACTTTTCGTCAGATTTAATCTCTTCTCCAATTAGAGGGAGGATTACCGGTAGTGTTAAAGAGTTTAAAGGAAAAGTTATAGTTAAAGGTGTTGCCGATCTGTTTGTTTCAGGGCAAAAATTTTCCGAAAAGTTTTACTATGAACTGGCAGGGTTAAGATGACCAGAAAAGATATCTTTAATAGGATTTTGTCCTTACTACCGATATTTGTTAATTCCATTTCCCTTTTTGTGATTTTTGCTGCTGTTGGTGTAGGTTTTTCTCTGTTCGTTTTTCTTAAAACGTTTAACCTGGATACTTCCCTTCCACCTGCCTTGCATAAGAAAGTTAAATATATAAAAAGAAACTACTCGGGTCTGGATAAGTTTTTCTTGAGTAAGTCAACTTCTAATGTTGTTTTAACTGGTAATGATGTTCAATCTCAGGTTTCTGCGGTATCCGGGAAAGTTTTAGGGACTATAACGACAGGTAAAGATAGGTTTCTTCTTATTTCTCAGGGCGACAGTTTCAAGATTTTAAAAGAGGGAGATACTTTAAATGGAAAAACGATAGTGAAAATAGCCCCTCTTTATTATCAACTTTCTGATGGGAGTAAAATTTATCTTCTCTCTTCCGGTAGTGGGAGTTTAAATCGGAATTTACCACCAAATTTTCCTGTGGAAAGAAGGGGAAAGGAAAGAATTGTAAAACTTGATAGAACAATGGTGGAAAGGGAAACGGCAGACATAGGGAAACTGCTGAAAGATGTGAATATTGTTCCGGTTTTGAGACACGGTGAAACAATAGGTTACAGGTTTTTAAGGATAAAGCCTGGAACAATTTTGACAAAGATTGGATTTAGAAACGGAGACATAGTTACTGCTGTTAATAATATGCCTGTCAGAACAGTTGAAGATGCTTTTAAGATTTATAATATGCTAAGAAATGAAGATACTGTTAAGGTGGAAATTGAAAGAAGGGGAAGGAAGGAGGTTATCATATATGAGATTAGGTAAGTTTTTTTTCACAGTTCTTGTTTCGATTGTTCTGTTAGGGATGTCCTCTTTTGCGGCGAATAGCGTGAATCCTCAGATAGTAGCGCTTCTACAAAACATTGATCAGATAAAGAAAAGTAAAGAGATTACGATTAACTTTAAGGATATTGATATCAGGGATCTTACTTACCTTGCCTCTCAGCTGACAGGAAAAAACATTATTATTCCTTCTAACTTGAAAGGAAAAGTGACACTTATCTTTTCAAAACCAATATCTGTTCGTGATTTCTGGAATATTTACACGGCGATACTTAAAACCCGCGGATTTGCGATAGTTGATAGGGGGAAATTTTACGAGATTATTTCTCTTACAAGGGTAAAGGAAGAGACGCCGCCGCTTGAGAAGAGGCTTTCTTCAGGGGATGTTCTTGTAACTTATGTCTATCGATTTAAAAACGGTGATGTTACCAATGTGGAAAGGATACTCGGACGGTTTAGAGGAAGGAGAGGAACGCTTCTCTTTTATCGTCCTGCCAATATGGTCATAATAACCGATACGGCAGAAAATATCAGGAACTTTAAATCGGTTTTAAAACTTATAGATTCTGCTGAGAAAGGAACGGAAGTAAAAATATATCCGCTTGATTACGCAAAGGCTTCCGAGGTGGCAACGGCACTTAAAACGGTTTACTCCTCCATGTCAAAAAGAGGTGTTCCATTTGTCGTGTTCCCCGTTAATTCCGAAAACAGTCTTGTTGTCAGCGCAAGGAAAGATTTGATTCCTGAGGTTGACAGAATAATAAAAGAGCTTGATAAACCGGTTTCCACAAATAAAGAAAGAACGTTCCATGTAATTTATCTTAAAAATTCAAAGGCAGACGACCTTGCTGATACGCTTAGTAAGCTTGTTACAAGTATTGCTATTTATTCAGAATTTCCTAAAAAGAAGGGAAAAGCAGTGTCTATTTCCTCATCAAAGGATTTAATAAAGATTGTTCCCGATACCTCTTTGAATGCTTTGATAGTTTATGCCAATGATAAGGAGTATAAAGCAATAGAAAATCTTGTTTCGCAGCTTGATAAAAAGAGAAAACAGGTACTTGTTTCCGTCTTTATCGCTGAGGTTTCTCAGAAGGCGATGAAAGAGATAGGTATAAAATGGCAGATTTTCGGTAAGAACGGTGGAGCAGCGTTTAGAGGAGGGCTTTCAGATGCCGATTTTTATTCATCTGTCGGTTTGAGCAGTTTTGCAGCTGGTTTCTTAAGTTCAAGTGGTCAAACGGTTAATATAGGAGGAACAAACGTTTTCTTTCCGAACCTTCTTGCCCTCTTTTCTCTTCTTGAGTCCGGAACGGGCTTTAACGTGATTTCTGCTCCGAAGATTTTTACGATTAACAATAAGGAAGCGACAATAGACGTTTCTCAGGTAACACCTTTTGCCGAAAGCGTTAAGTTTGACGTTAACGGTAATCCGATAATAAACTATTCCTATAAGCCTGTTGGGCTTGTTCTGAAAATTACTCCTCATATATCGGTTGATAAATCCATCGTTATGGAGACACATCTTGAAGTTAACGATGTTATCGGTTACGAAAAACCGGACATAGGCGGTATTCAGTATGTTGTTCCGATAACTTCAAAAAGGGAGCTTGACACGACGATAAAAGTACCCGACGGAAAAACAATCGTTTTAGGTGGTTTAATTTCTAAGAAAACGATAGAGACAATGGAAGGCGTTCCATTGCTTTCCTCCATTCCTGTTGTTGGAAATCTGTTTAGGTATAACTCTAAAGATACCGAGAAAACCAACCTGTTTATTTTTATGACTCCTTATGTTGTTGAAACACCCGATGAGATTGCGAAGATAACAGAGTGGCATAAGAAGATGAGCGAACTTTTTCTTAAATATGAGAAAGAGCAGAAAGAGAAGATGAAAAAGGAAGAGATAAAAAGCAATATAAAAGGAAACGATTGAGGTAAATCGTGGATAAAACTTTACCTGTTGATTTTATGAGACGTTATTACGTTCTTCCTTTCGGGGAAGGTAAATTTTACGTTACGGAAAAAACTCCGTTTCACGTTATAGAGGATTTAAGGTTTACTTTCGGAACAGTAGAGACTGTTCTTATTGATGAAGAGGCTTTTAATGAAAAACTGGAAGATTACATCTCTTCTCTTGAGAGTAGGCTTGAAGAAGAGGAAACTTTTGGCGGAGCGGTGTTTGAAGACCTTCTTGCCGGTTCCGATGCTCCAGTCATTCAGCTTCTCAACACGATTTTTCTTAAAGCTATAAGAGTGAGAGCAAGTGACATACACTTTGAACCTTACGAAAGAGAGGTTGTTGTTAAATACCGTCTTGACGGAGTTCTCCACGAGGTTATGAGAATTCCTCTTTCAAGTTATTCCAAAGTTGTCTCCCGTGTTAAAGTAATTTCCCGTTTGAATGTTGCTGAAAAGAGACTGCCGCAGGACGGAAGGATAAAAGTAAAAATAGGAAAGAAACAGATAGATATGAGGGTTTCAACGCTTCCCACAATATTTGGCGAGAGAGTTGTTATAAGACTTCTTGATCGTTCTCATAAACTGCTTACGTTAAAAGAACTTGGTTTTTCGGACAGGGATTATGCCGTTTTTGAGGAAGTAATTACAAAACCTCACGGTCTTATCCTTGTTACAGGGCCCACCGGTTCTGGTAAAACCACAACGCTTTACGCTGCAATCCAGAGAATATGGACACCGGAGAAAAATATTCTGACGATAGAGGATCCGGTTGAATATCAGATAGAAGGGATAAATCAGGTTCAGGTTAATCCTAAAATAGGTTTGACTTTTGCTACCGGTCTAAGGAGCATACTGAGGCAGGATCCTGACGTGATAATGATAGGTGAGATAAGAGACCTCGAAACTGCGGAAATAGCTGTCAGAGCCTCAATGACCGGACATCTTGTCTTTTCCACTCTCCACACAAACGATGCTCCTTCTTCTATTGCCCGTCTGACTGATATGGGAGTTGAGCCTTTTCTAGTTGCATCTTCTCTTGAGTGTGTGCTTGCCCAGAGACTTGTAAGGAGAGTGTGTTCCTATTGCGCTTTTGAATATCAACCGACAGATGAAGAGATGGAAACTATACGTGCAGTTTTAGGAAATGTTAAAGTTGCAAAACTGAAAAAGGGAAAAGGTTGTGATAAATGTCTTGGAACAGGTTACAGCGGCAGGATTGCTATATATCAGGTGATGCGTATGGATGAAGAGATGAGAGCACTTGTTTCAAAAACTTCAGATACGGAAAAGATAAGAGAAATTGCAAGAAGCAAAGGTATGAGAACGCTCCTTGAAGACGGACTGGAAAAGGTAGTATACGGAGTAACAACTGTTGAAGAGGTTTTACAGGTGGCAAGGGATTAGCTATGGCTGTTTTTGAGTATAGAGCTTACGATTTAAGCGGAAAAGAAGTAAAGGGAAAAGAAGAGGCTCTTTCTGAAGGGCACTTAAGACAGGTTTTGGAAGAAAGAGGTCTAATTCCTTTTGAGATTGCACCTGTAAGTAAAGCTAAAAATAGGCGTTTTTTTCTCTCTTCATCTAAAAAAATTTCCGATTTGGAAGTTGCACTTCTTCTTTATGAGATGGGCATTCTCTTTGATAGAGGTATTCACATAACCGATATTTTTGAAATTTTAGCCGATCAGTTTAAAGGTACGGAGCTTGAAGAGACGTTTCTTTTAGCCCGTTCAAAAGTAGCAGAAGGACAGCCTGTTGGTGAAGCTATGAGGGAAACAAATGTTTTCCCGGATTTTGTTGTTGAGATGGTTCTGGCTGGAGAGGAATCGGGTGCCCTCAGCAAAATTTTTATTTCTGCTTCAAAGTTTCTTGAGAGGGAAGCCGATTTTAAAGAGAAGATAAAAGGAGCATTAACCTATCCAGCGATTGTTATAGTTATCGGTTTTATTGCCATGATTATTGTTATGAAAGTTGCAGTGCCGAGAATTATCAAAATTTATGCTCAATTTAATGAGGATGTTCCATTTGCGACAAGGATCATAATGAGCTTTTCATCTATTCTTTCAGTTTTATTAAAACTTTTGATTCCCACGGCTGTTCTGGCAGTTGTTTTTCGAGATAAAATTTTTACCAGAGAGAGAATGGATAGTTTTAAGCTTAAAATACCTTTTTTTAGAGATATTCATCTTTCGTCTATTTACAGCTCCTGGGCAGGAACTCTATCTATTCTTCTTTCGGGAGGATTGCCCCTTGACAAAGCGGTAACAGTTGCCAATAAGACAATAGCCAATTCTATTGTTGCGGAAAAGTTTAAAAATCTCTCCGTCTGGATAAGAGAAGGAAAAAAAATGTCGGAATTTTTGAGGAAAAACAAGATGCTTCCTGATGCTGCCGTTCGGCTTATCATTATAGGTGAAGAGACCGGAGAGCTTGAAGAGATGCTTTCACTTGTAAGTTCTATATACAGAAAGGAAACGGAAAAGCTGATAAACAGGTTTATGACTATCCTTGAACCTGCAACACTCCTTGTTCTTGCAGTTTTTGTTGCGTTTTTCGTATTTGCCACAATCCTGCCTATATTTAATCTATCGGTAAGGTAGTTATAGAAATTATTAAATTGCCGTTGACATGAAGGGGCAAAAAGTTTATATTTCCTTCTACATGGTTGCCGAGGTAGCTCAGTCGGTAGAGCAGAGGACTGAAAATCCTCGTGTCGGCGGTTCGATTCCGCCCCTCGGCACCATTTTTATTTTCCCCCATAAAAATACAATAAAAGTTTAATCTTATATCTTTGTCCGCCTGCCCGGGTGGCGGAATAGGCAGACGCACGGGACTTAAAATCCCGGGGCCGCAAGGCCGTGCGGGTTCGATTCCCGCCCCGGGCACCACGAAATCCGATATTTTGCTTGAATTAAATGTGGATTATCTGTTTTTCGTCCGGAAAATGTTTTTTTACTTTTGAATAGCCGCCGCCTGTTATGTGGATAAGTATTTTTTCCTCTTCTTTTATATCTCCGTTTTTTATTGCTTTAAGGACGCTTGCGAGAGTTACGCCACAGGAGTAATCTATTTCCTCTTCTATGAATTCTTCAAAAACTTTTTTTGCAGAT
Source organism: Desulfurobacterium indicum (assembly GCF_001968985.1). Lineage (NCBI taxonomy): Bacteria > Pseudomonadati > Aquificota > Aquificia > Desulfurobacteriales > Desulfurobacteriaceae > Desulfurobacterium > Desulfurobacterium indicum. The sequence continues at coordinate 24,060 of NZ_MOEN01000007.1, forward strand.
ACAAGTTCTTCATTTGTTATGCCGTAAATCTTTCCATTACTTTCATCTATTAGTTTTGACAAAAGTGGGATATTTGTTTTTGCATTACTTAGAACCTTTGCAAGAATTTTTTCTGCCAGTTCCGGTTCAGGTATTTTTTCTCCTTTAACAGCGGCAAGAACAGGTGCGTAAGGGAGATTCTGTGATAGGAATAACCGTGGCAGTTCCTTTCCGGTGGCTTTTGAGGTTTCGTATATACTCATAGGTCCTACACCGCCAGATACCGCCTGAAAATAGATGTCAAATGGGGGAAGTCTTCTGAACAATCTGCAAAGGCCTTTTATTCTCCACTTATTTGAGAGTCCCCCTTCATGTTCATATTTTTCAGGGTTTTTAGCGACGAGTTCTTTCGAGAAGTCAATAGCGTCGTTATATTCGCCTTTAATTGCGTAGATCGTTACCGTTTTTGATGGCGGTGCAGGAATTTTCAGGCCTTCAAGAGCATATTCAGGAAGGACAATCGTAAGAGGCCTTTTAAGGACAGAAGCTTTGTAAAAGAAAGCCCTTGCCACGTTGCCGGCTGATACGACGACAAGCTCTTTTTTCTTTCTGAAATAGAGAGTTAGTCCTGTTATGTAATCTTTAAAGGAGCCTGTAGGACATCTGGCTCCAAATTTTTCGAAAAAACCGGACAGGAGAATTTTTATCCTTTTTCTTCCGAAAAAGTCTTCTATAAATCGTGAATTTTCAATAAGTGAAGACATCAGAATTCGTTGGACGGTCATCTATCCTCCAGATTAACAGGAAAGGTCCGTGCATATATCTTCTATTTTTTCTATAAGAGCCGGGCAAAGAGAAGTTTCTCTTACCTTGCAGCCACCGCACAGCTCTTTGTATTTACAGGAAACACATTCTTTAAAGTAATTCCTATCGGCATATATTTTCGCGCCTTCGCTTTCAAATATCTTGCTTAGTTTTGTTTTTTGAAGATTTCCTATCGGTTTTTGAATTAGAGGACATGGGAATACCGAGCCGTCACTTGTTACATAGATAAAATCTTTAACGGCTCTGCAGCCGGGAAATACTTTGTAGTAGTAAGGTGGAACAAAAGAGCCTTTCTCTTCCATTCTTTTAAGAACTGCCCAGTAATGGGGAATTGTTGTTGTGCAAAGGGCAATATCTTTGTATTTACATTGAAGTTCGTATATGGTTTTCATAGATTCGGCAATTTCTTCAAGGCTCATTTCGGAGTGGGGAAGTTCGACTTCGCCTCTTCCAAGTTCAACGTAGTGGAATATGATGAGGATTTCAGCCCCAAGTTGATGACTTAGTTCTGTCACAAAAGGGAGGTCTTTGTAGTTGTATTTTGACATGCATGTTGTTATTCTAAGTGGTATGCCGTATTTTTTTACGAGTTCAGCACCTTTTACTGCAAGGTCAAAATTTCCTTTTCCTCTCAGGAAGTCGTGGTTTTCCCTATTCCCGTCTATGGCTATGATTATGTCATCAACTCCATAATCTTTGAACTTTTTTACAAGTTCATCGGTTAAATATGTTCCGTTCGTTGGTAGAGATACGTAAAATCCGAGTTTTTTAGCGTGTTCAAAGATTTCCCAGAATTCCGGATGAAGGGTCGCTTCGCCGCCTGTTATCGTTACTTTTTTCCCGTCGGCAAATAAGCCGTATTTTTCAAGGTCTAAATCCTTATACTGGTCAAGGATGTCCTTCCAGAAGGAGGCGGAAAGGACGTGTTTGTCAACGTTTGTAATGTAATGACAGTATTTACATTTGAGATTACAAGCCCTTGTTATTGATAGTTTCAAATCGTACATATAATCACTTCTCCTCTATGTTTTTCAGAGGGCACATTATATCTTCGCCGAGGAAACTTCCTGTTTTTGCGTAGCCTCTTGCTCTACATCCGCCGCATTCCTGCTTATACTCGCAATCTCTGCATATTCCACCAAGTTCAGGTTCGTAACCATACTCTTTTTTGAACGCTTCTTTCAGTTCTTCAAGCTTAACAGGGTTTTTAATTTCGTCAAATCCATATACGTCAGGATTGAATCCTCTTGCCAGTTTAATTGCTTTGAAGTCAGGCGTATCTATGGCTATTTTGCTTAGTTTTTTCTCTCTTATGTTTCCTACTTTCATTGGAACGTAAGCACAGGGCCATACGTCACCGTTTGGAAGGATATGGAATCTTGTAATTCCAGCCGGGCATCCTATAGGTTTTACTCTCGGGAATACATTTATTTTACCCTCTTTATACTCTTCGGTCATTTTATCTTTAAGCCATGTTGTATAGCATGGAGCACAGATTGGTTTTAGCCATACATTGGAAGTTTTCTGTCTTTCGTAGATGTATTCAAATACTTCCCTTGCCTCTTCCGGTGTTAAATCGGGTAGATTTTTACCTCTTCCCGTTGTGATCAAAAATACGAAGTATATTCTGTACGTGCCTAATTCTTCTGCAAGGTCTATTATTGCTGGAATTTCGTCCTTGTTAAGTTTTGAGACGGTTGTATGGAATTGAAATCTCAGTCCCATCTTCTTGGCAAGTTTGAGATTATGATAGACTGTTTCAAAACAGCCTTTAAGTCCTCTTATTTCGTCGTGTTTTTCACCAACACCGTCGATGGAAACACCAACACGCCACATACCAGCATCGAGGAGTTTTTTAATGTTTTCTTTGTTTAGAAGCGTTCCGTTTGTTGCCATAACAAGCTGCATTCTTGTGTTTTCAAAAGCAAACTTTATGATGTCGTAAATATCTTCTCTAAGTAAAGGTTCACCGCCGGTTATCGCGAATTTAACAGGACCAAAGTGTTCCCAGATATCCATGATTAGGGATTTTGCTTCTTCAGTTGTAAGTTCGTCAGCCCATTTTCTTCCATGTCCTGATTCTATGGAGCAGTGTTTGCACTCAAGGTTACATTCATTTGTGCATGCCCATACGAATTCTCCCGGCAGGTATGAGAAACATCCCAATCCTACTGTATCATTGTCAAAGATATACTCAAGGTTTATAGCCATTGAATCCTCCCATTAAAAGTCTTCTTACAAAGTATATCAAAAGTTTGGGGAAAAATTGGAAATTTAAGATATGGTGAAAAGCTCCGGGAAGGCTCCCGGAGCAGGAAGGTTATTTTTTACAGTGTGCTATTGCCATAAATTCTTCAACTTTTCCTTTGTCTTTTGTTGCCATGCTGACAAGAATGAAAACGATGAGAGCTACGGGAATGCTGTAAAGGGCAGGATTAACCAATACCGGAAGTCCCAGGAGTGTTTTTAGTTTGAAAAATCTTGCAAATGTAAAGAGAAGGGAAACTGCAAGGCCTACCCACATACCTGCAATAATTCCCTGTCTTGTTAGTTTTTTCCACCATACTGTAAGAACAAGAGCAGGTGCAAATGTACTTGCTGCAATTCCAAAGCTCATTCCAACTAACATTCCAACGTTCTGGTTTTTAAGCCATATTGCAAGGAGTAGTGATATGGCGGATAAAACGAAAACAGCCTTTTTGGCAAAGGATACTCTTTCCTCATCAGTGCTGTCAGGACGAAGGATGGAGGCGTAAAGGTCGTGAGCAATGCTTGTTGTTGCAGTAATAAGAAGACCGGTACAGGTACTGAGCATCGCTGCTAAAGCACCAGCGGCTATAAGTCCTAAGAACAACTCTCCTCCTAATTTTTGCCCCAGCATTGGAACAGCCATGTTTGTTGCTATTCCTTTTTTTCCGGTTGCGACAAGGGTTACAAGGTCTGGATATAGGATGTACATGATTGCAAGTCCTACAAAAAGAACGGCAGTGTAAAAGATGGCAAGTCCCCATATCGTAAATTCGATGCTTCGTTGGGCAGCTTTTGCACTTTTAACGGTGTAGAATCTTATGAGGATGTGGGGAAGTCCCAGAACGCCGAAGAAGAGCCCTAAAATCAGGCTTAAATGGTTCCAGAAGTCTCTAAGTCCAACGCCAGGTGTTAATCCTGAAGGGGCACCTGCAAGGGCTGCTCTTACCGTTTTAATTGCTTCGTGAGCAGAACCTGCGTTTTTCACCAGGTCAGGAGCCTGCTTTGCGGCAACAACAGGGGGAACTATTTCTTTAGCAGCTTTGATTATTCCAAAAGGATTGCCCTTAAAAAACATAACAGATGCTGCAATGAGAAGAAGAAGCATCGCGCCGAGCAGGACGATACCTTGAATTGCCTGGTTAAAGGTTGTTCCTTTCATTCCTCCTAAAACGACAAGCACGGTTATTAAGACTCCAGAAACAATAACGGTGGTATGATATTGCCATCCTAAAAGTAGTTTGAACAGATGTCCAGCGCCGACTATTTGAGGAACAAGGTAGAGGGCTGACAGAACGAGTGTGATTATCATGGAGATTGTTCTGATATTTTTGTCCTGTCCGAAACGAGTTCCTATGACATCTGCAACGGTAAATTTCCCTGCATTTTTAAGAGGTCCTGCGACTAAAAAGAGAACTGCCATCCATGTTGCAAAAAAGCCGAGAGCAAGCCACCATCCGTCTATGCCCATTATCGCAATGGCACCTGCGACTCCCAGAAAGCTTGCTGCACTGCAGTAGTCTCCAAACATTGCCATTCCGTTGATTTTCCATGGAATTTCTCCACCTGCTACGAAAAATGAACTGGATGTCCTTGTGTGCTTTCGGAAATAGAAGCTTACGTATATGGAGACAAGAACGCTTATGGCAACTATTATAAATGCTATAGGATATGTCATTGTGTCTTACCTCCGATCTGTTTGTTTATGTAAATTCGGGTTAATATGATTCCGGAAATTACAAGAAATATGCCTGACCATATTCCGAATGGAAGCCCTACGATTTCAAGAGCAGCGATGTTTTTAAACGGTTTTGAAGTTATGATTGCTGCGAAAAAGTAGATGACGCACAGTATAAAGAATAGTGTTCCCATTGATTTAAAGTTTTCTCTGACAAGTGCAGGATCGTATTTGCAGGGGATTTCTTCTTTTTTCTCTCCCTTTTCCAGACTTTTTGCCAGAGAGATGATGTCTTCAATGTTCATCCATCCTTTCCGGACAATCAGGACAGGTCTTTCAGAGTTTTCGACGACCGATTGAGCTATGCTTCCAAGGTATAGTTTTTCTACTCCTTTAATGCCGGAATCTCCTAAAATTATGAGATCGGCGTCTTCTTCGTTGGCTGTTTCTATGATGTTACCGGCGATAGCTCCTGTTTTTTTTACTGTTTTTACTTTTACTCCGTGTTTTTTTGCATAGGTTTCAGCAACTGTTAGAGGATCATCTGTTACAAAGTGATCAGGTGGTGCTTCGAGCATTTTTTCTGCTGGTAGAAGAGGAAGAGCTTCTTCTACGTTGATAACGGTTAGTGGGACTTTGTGTTCCCGTGCAATTTCCACCGCTTTTTTAAATGCACCGAAAGAAGCGGAGAAATTGTCCACGGCTACAAGGAGTTTTCGGAACCCCATCTGTCACCTCCAGAGATGTAAAAAAAATGTTAAAGCTATGTAAAAATTATGTAAAATTTCCATAATAAATGCAAGATGTCTTATATCTATTTTTAGTTATATTTTTATCTATAGGAGATTCCTTCGTGTATAATCGGCCGTGAAATTCCTATAATGGAGAAATTGATGAAACGGGTACTCATCTTTCAAACCGCTTTTATAGGAGACCTTGTTCTGGTTTCTTCTCTCATTAAGTCGGTTGCGAAGACTTATGGTGATTCAAAAGTTTTTCTGGTTTGTAAGAGGGGATACGAATCGATATATGAGGGATTTAAGTATTTGGAAGGTGTTATTCCTTATGATAAGAAAGGTATCAGGAAATTTGCCTCCAGACTGAAAAGTATGAATTTCGATGCGGTTTTTTCACCTCACCGTTCTCACAGAACTTCAACGCTTCTTTTTTTAAGCAGGATACCTCAAAGGGTTGGTTTTAGTAATGCCGGTTTTTCTTTTCTTTACACTAAACGAGTTACTTACAGACAGGGTATTCATGAGGTGGAGAGAAATTCGGAGCTTTTGACTGCTGTTAATCCCGGTGCTGAAATAGATATTCAACCTGAACTTTTTGTTTCAGACGAAGAGAAAAATCATATAAGGGAGAAATTTTCTCTTAATTTTCCTTTTGCCGTTATAGCTCCTGGTTCTGTCTGGCCCACGAAAAGATGGCTTCCGGAATATTTTGCTTCTGTCGGCAGATACTTGATGGAAGAGAAAGGGCTTGTGCCTGTTATTGTGGGAAGTATAGCAGATGTTCCTGTAGCCGAGGAGGTTTTTAACAGGATTCCTTTTGCCGTTAACACCGCCGGTAAGACAAGTTTAAGAGAATTTATGGCGCTTATTGCCGAAAGTAATGTAGTTATTACTAACGATTCGTCTCCGACCCACTTTGCCTCTGCTTTTAGAAAACCTGTTATCACAATATTTGGACCTACGGTAATAGATTTTGGATTCTATCCTCTTGGAGAGAATGCAAGAGTCGCAGAAATTTCTCTTCCGTGTCGGCCGTGCGGTATTCACGGTGGGAAAAGATGTCCCAAAAAACACTTTAGGTGTATGAGGGAGCTTACTCCGGATAAAGTTTATCCTCTGATAAATGATGTCCTAAAAAATGTGGAAATTTGAAAAAAATCGAGATTGGCAGTTGACACCCTAAAAAATCATCCTATATTTCTTTATCGTCAATTCGGGCGGATAGCTCAGCTGGGAGAGCACCAGCCTTACAAGCTGGGGGTCACAGGTTCGATCCCTGTTCCGCCCACCATTTTCTTCCTTAGGGGACGTAGTTCAGCTCTGGTTAGAACGCCGGCCTGTCACGCCGGAGGTCGCGGGTTCGAGTCCCGTCGTCCCCGCCACTCACGGCATTCAAGGTTTATCTTCTGTTTTCCACTTCCTGCAAATACGGCTTTTTCCCTGAATTCCTGCAAAAATTTACAACTCTTCTTGAAGGCAGTTTTCAAGTCGGTTTTCATTAATAGTGTAAGAAGGTATGATGAGAAAGCACATCCTGTTCCTCTAACTTCCTCTTTTTTTCTTATTCTGTGGGAAATTTTAAGGGTTTCTTTTCCGTTTTCTATTAAGATGTCTTCAACTTTGTTGTCTTTTACAATCCCTTTTACTATTATGCTTGCCTGAATTCCATCGATATATTTTTTAAGCTGCTGATATTCCGAATAATTCGGAGTAATTACGGTGGAAGCTTCCAGCAGTGGTTTGATACTACTTATGTTCTCTACAAATGTTTTTCCGGATGTTGGTTTTAAAACGGGATCAAATACGGTTAGAATTTTATTTTCCTTTATAAAATTTGCTATCCAGATGTTAAGCTCTCTGTCGTGATGTGGAAGGCCGATTTTTATTCCTGAGATTTTAAAGTCTTCCTGTATTGCCTTTATCTGATTTTTTATAAGATCGGCCGGTTGAAACAGTATGTCAGTAACACCTGCGGTATTTTGAGCCGTATTGGCGGTTATGACAGCTGTTCCATAAAATCCAGAATATCTGAATATTGATGTATCTCTTAATATGCCAGCTCCCCCGGTTGGGTCAAAGCCGGCAATTGTTAAAAGAGTTTCGGGCTTTTCCATAATTATTTAAATATTTTTTTAAAGGTTTCAAACGCTTCTTTAACTTTTGAGATATCCTGAGCTGAACCTTGTGCCATGTCTGGTCTTCCGCCGCCTTTTCCTTTGAGGATTGGTGCTATTTCTTTCATAATGTTTCCTGCTTTATATTTATCTGTCAGGTCTTTCGTTAGTGCTATTAATAGGCTGTTTTTACCGTCTTTTTGAGAAATCAGCATGACGGCTGAAGTTCCTGCTTTGTTCCTTATTACGTCGGCGATTTCCACAAGTTCTTTACCTGTGTATCCATCTATCCTGGCGGTAATGACTTTTATTCCGTTTATCGTTGGTGCAGTTGATACTATGTCATCTATTCCAGAAGTGGCAAGTTTTTTTCTAAGCCTTTCTATCTCTTTTTCTTTCTCTTTAAGTTCTTCTTTAAGCTTTTCTACTCTTTTAGGTATTTCTCCTTCTTTTGATTGGAGACTGGTTTTCAACGTGTTTATGATATTTCTCTCTTTCCTCTCTTTTTCCCAGGCTTTAAAGCCAGTAACTGCTTCTATCCTTCTTGTTCCTGATGATACAGAAGATTCTGACAATGTTATGAACATGCCTATGTCACCACTCCTTTCAACGTGTGTTCCGCCGCAAAGTTCAACGCTGACGTCTCCTACGCTAACTACTCTTACAACATCGCCATACTTTTCTCCGAAAAGAGCTATGGCTCCTGTTTCGATGGCTTTGTCGTAAGGCATTTCTTCAACCACAACGGGAAGGTTGTCTATAATCCATTTAAATATGAGTTTTTCTATCTCCTTAAGTTCCTCTTCTTTGACGGAATCAAAATGGGTGAAGTCAAATCTTAGTCTGTCCGGAAGGACGAGAGAACCAGCCTGTTTTACGTGGTTTCCTAAAACTTCTCTCAACGCTTTATGTAAAAGGTGAGTTGCTGTGTGAGCTCGTTTTATGGCTTCTCTTCTTTCTTTGTTAACAGAAGCTTTAACAATGTCACCGGTTTTAATCGTGCCTTTTAGCACTTTTACTTTATGTCCTATGAGATTTTCAGTTATGTTCTGGGTGTCTGTAACTTCACATTTGCAGTTTGTGTTTTCTATAATTCCTGTATCTCCAACCTGCCCGCCTTTCTCAGGATAGAAAGGGGTTTCTGCCAGGAAGATGATTCCTTCTTCACTTTCTTTGAGTTCGTTAGTTAAGTTTTCACCTTTTAAGATGCCAGTTACTTTTGTGGTAGTTTCAAGTATTTCATATCCTTTAAATATTGAAGGGTTATTTTCTGAAAGCTCTGCTAATTCTGGTGAGATTACCCTTTGAATGCCGCCTTTCCATGCTTTTCTTGCTCTTTCTTTCTGTTTTTTTAGCAGTTTTTCAAAGCCTTCAGTATCGGCTTTCAATCTTTCGTCGTTTGCCACTTCAAGAATCAGGTCAAGAGGAAATCCGAAAGTGTCATACAGGCGGAAAATCTCTTCTCCTGGTATGGTTGTTTTCTCCTCCTTCTTTATCTTATCGACAACTTCCTGAAGAAGTTCAAGTCCTTTTTCAAGTGTTCTGGAGAAGCGCTCTTCTTCTTTTCTTATGACCTGTTTTATGAACTTTTTGTTCTCCGTGATTTCAGGGTAAACATCTCCCATTATGTCTATAACGACATCAACGCCGTCGGATAAGAACGAACGATGTATGCCGAGAAGCCTTCCGTGTCTTGAAGCTCTTCTTATTATTCTCCTTAAAACGTAACCTCTACCTTCATTTGAGGGTAGACAGCCGTCGGCTATGAGAAATGTCATGGCTCTTAAATGGTCTGCAATGACTCTCATTGATACGTTGTTCTTTTCGTTTTTTCCATAAGGAATCCCTGCTGTTTCGGAAGCCCATTTTACTATCGGGAATAGAAGATCTGTTTCGTAGTTTGAGGGAACGTTTTGTAGTACTGATGCGATTCTTTCAAGTCCCATTCCGGTATCTATTGAAGGTTTGGAAAGAGGGGTGAGATTTCCTTCTTCATCTCTTTCATACTGCATGAAAACAAGATTCCATATTTCCAGGAATCTATCGCAGTCACACTTTCCTATACCGCAGTTTTCTCCGCACGCAAATTCTTTTCCTCTGTCAAAGTAAATTTCACTGCACGGACCGCAGGGACCTGTGTCCCCCATTGCCCAGAAATTGTCTTTTTCACCGAGACGGTAGATTTTATGTTCAGGAATTCCTATTACTTTATTCCAGATTTTAAAGGCTTCGTCATCTTTTTCATAGACAGAAACGTAAAGTCTTTCTTCAGGAAGCCTGAATACCTTTGTTACGAGTTCCCATGCAAATTCTATCGCTTCTTTTTTGAAGTAATCACCGAAAGAAAAGTTTCCCAGCATTTCAAAAAAAGTGTGGTGTCTTCCTGTCCTTCCAACATTTTCAAGGTCGTTGTGTTTTCCGCCAGCTCTCATACACTTTTGACAGGAAGTAGCTCTTTTGAATGGTGGTTTTTCTTTTCCAAGGAAATAATCTTTAAACTGAACCATTCCTGCGTTTGTAAAAAGAAGTGTTGGATCGTTTGCCGGGATTAGTGGTGAACTTTTAACGCGTGTATGTCCTTTACTTTCAAAGTATGATAGAAAGGCTTCTCTTATTTCTTTACCGGTCATGTTTTCCTCTCTTTATGCGTGGTTATGCAGGTAAAAATTGGGCTATATTTTACCAGAGATTAGGTTGTGAATTTCCGTGAATGAAAAGCCCCTCTGTTGTAGAAATCTGATTACTTTGTCTTTCTGAAGTTTCAGGTTTTTCCCGAACCGTTTTTCCAGCGTTTTTTTAATGAAAGAGTAGTCAAATTCGATTTCCATAATGATTCTGTCCGCAACTTCTTCCGATATACCTTTCTGGCGCATGTAGAATCGGATTTTTCTCCTTCCCCATCCTTTTTCCATTTTTGCGACAGCGTAGTTAAATCCAGTTCTATAGTCAGAAAGATAGCCGTTTTCTTTTAAGTATTTAATTACTTTTTCACAGTCAATTTCGGGGAAGCGACGGTTTAGTTTAAATACGAGTTCCTTTTCTGTGTAATCTTTCCGGCTCAACAGCCGGAGAGAGTAGGTAAGTGCTTCTTTAAATTTTGAGTTCACCTGAGGTAATTCCTTCCATTCTTAGTTTAAGGTCATCCGCTCGTGTTGCATATTTAAGAGCGTCTTCTTTTGTTATAAGTCCGTTTTTCCACAGCTGATAAAGTGATTGGTCAAATGTTTGTGAACCATATGTTTCTCTTCCTTTTTCGATAAAGTTAGGAATCTCTTCTGTCAGTTCCGGATTCAGGATTCTCTCTTTTATAGCTTCTGTTGTTATCATGACTTCAACTGCCGGAACTCTTCCTTTTCCGTCGGCTTTCGGTAGGAGTCTCTGGGAAATAGTAGCTTTTAATACGGAAGCGAGCTGGTATCTAATTGCCTGTTGGTGGTATGGAGGGAAGAAAGAGACTATACGATAGATGGTTTCCTTGGCATCGAGAGTGTGGAGTGTTGAAAATACGAGGTGTCCCGTTTCAGCAGCATCAAGTGCAGTTCTCACAGTTTCAGGGTCTCTCATTTCACCAACCAGGATTACGTCAGGGTCTTCACGAAGGGCGGCTTTCAATGCGGAGAAGAAATCTTCTGCATCAACGCCGACTTCTCTCTGATAAAAGATAGATTTTATATCTCTGTGAAGGTATTCTATAGGGTCTTCAATTGTTATTACCACTCTTGAATCTTTGTGGTTTAATTCGTTAAGCATTGCTGCCAGAGTGGTTGATTTACCTGAACCTGTTGTTCCTGTAACCAGAACAAGGCCTCTGTGTTCAAGGGCAATCTTTTTAATAATTTCAGGAAGGTTTAGCTCTTCTATTGTCGGAATTTTTGTAGGAATTGTTCTCATAACTATGGCAAACGTATTTCTCTGTTTGAAAATGTTAACCCTGAACCTTCCGACGCCGGGAATGCTGTAAGAAGTATCGTAGTTTTTTAGTATAGGTATCTCTTTTTTCTTCTCTATCGGTAGGATTGTTTTTACAAATTCAAATATTTCTACACCGGTTAATTCGGGAAAGTTTGTTTTTACAAGTCTTCCCTGAATACGAAATATGGGTGCCATTTTCATTCTTAAGTGGATATCAGATGCGCCCAGGGCGAGAGCTTTCTCTAATATCTCATTCAGAGTTGCCATAAAGTTTCTCCTTTATTTTGGTTTCTATCTCTTCTGCCACTTCAGGATGTTCTTTAAGGTATTTTCTTGCGTTTTCCTTGCCCTGACCTAGTCTTGTGTTACCGTAGGAATACCAGGAGCCGCTCTTTTTAACGATTCCCAGTTTCTCTCCAAGATTTATGAGTTCTGCCCATCTTGATATGCCTTCTCCATAATAGATATCAACGAAAGCCTCCCTGAAGGGAGGAGCTAATTTATTCTTAACTATTTTCACCCTTGCAGAGTGCCCAAGTCTTTCGTCATTTTTTCCTTTTATAGCTCCTGCGTTTCTTACTTCTATTCTTAGAGAAGAGTAGAATTTCAGAGCCCTTCCGCCGGTGGTAGTTTCGTTTGGTCCGTAACCCATTCCTCCGATTTTTTCCCTTACCTGGTTAATAAAAATCAAAGCCGCGTTGCTTTTATTTGTTGCGGCGGTTAATTTTCTGAGAGCCTGGCTCATTAGTCTTGCCTGTAATCCTACGTGGGAATCTCCCATATCTCCTTTTAGTTCGGCTTCGGGAACAAGTGCAGCAACAGAATCAATAACAATCACATCAACGGCGCCACTTCTCACCAGAGTTTCTGCTATTTCAAGTGCCTGTTCTCCACTATCAGGTTGGGAAATTAAAAGTTCATCAAGGTTTATTCCCAGCTTTTTAGCATAAAGAGGATCAAGGGCATGCTCGGCATCAATGAATGCCGCTATCCCTCCCTGTTTTTGGGCGTTTGCTATTACGTGCAGTGCCAAAGTTGTTTTACCGGAAGATTCCGGTCCGTAAATTTCTGTAATTCTTCCTCTTGGGACACCGCCTATACCGGTTGCGTAGTCTATGCTTAAAGAGCCGGTGCTTATAGAGGGTATCTTTTCATTGGGTTTTTCACCCAAAAACATTACGGCACCTTCCCCATAGTCCTTCTTTATCTGTTTAAGAGCCTCTTTTAAAACTTTTGCTTTAGCGTCTTCCATAATTTAAACCTCTGAAATTTTGTAATTGATGGTGAATTTCCACGTTGCATAATATTATAACTTAAATTTTGAACAGTTTTTTATATTCCCTTAAGAAGCCTTGCTGCCATGATGGTTGGGAGGTTTGCTTCTATTATCGCTTTTGCTGCTTCTTTCACGTTATATTCAATTCTCTTTAATATGAGTGTGTTACCTTCAAAAATAATATATGAGGCGAGGGGAAGTCCATTTCTTGGTTGTCCGACACTTCCGGGGTTTACTAGATGTTTTCTTGAATCTATTGTATAAGTTGGGGTTTTTATGACTTCCGCTCCGATTGTTGAAAGACGATATCCTATTGGAATATGAGTATGTCCGAAAAAGCAGATATGAGCTCTAGATTTTAAGAGGACTTTTTCTGCGTCCTCTCTGGTTAGAATGTATTTCATGCTTCCAGGCGATAAAGGATTATCGTGAACAAGGGTTATATCGGCCAAAGAATTTATTACGCTTTTGCTTGCAAAATATTCAATGTATTTTTCTTTTATAACTATTTTTGTCCATTCCAGACATTCGTTTACATATCTGTTTTCCACAGATGCAAGGCCAAGGAGCATCAATTCGTGATTGCCCAATATGTAGTTTGATACATTTTCGGTTACCCATTGGCAGCATTCGTTGGGAAAAGCACCGTAATTAATTGTGTCACCCAGACACCAGACTTCCTCAATTCCTTCAGAATCCATATCTTTGGCTATGGACTCAAGAGCATGTAAATTTGCGTGTATGTCGGATATAATTCCTATCTTCATCATGGTTTACATTTTATTACTTATGGTGGGTTTGGGGAAGGTGTTTTAATTTGCTAAATGTTAGAATTTTTAAATAGAAATGTAAAGTAAACTTTAATAAGAGGTTGTTATGAGAGAGGATTTTGGAAATGTAAAGTCTCTTGGAAAGAAGACAGGTTACGTGTTTGAATATAAACCGGAGGTTCTGGAGAAATTTCCAAACAAATTTCCGCAAAATATCTATTGGGTTTCTTTTAACTGTCCTGAGTTTACAACTCTGTGTCCCATTACGGGTCAGCCCGATTTTGCCACTATATACATTCAGTATATACCGGATAAATGGTTGGTAGAGAGTAAGTCTTTAAAACTCTATCTTTTCTCTTACAGAAACGCTAGAGATTTTCACGAAGATACTGTAAATAGAATAGCGGAAGATTTGTTTAATTTGCTGGAACCTTATTATATAGAGGTTTACGGTGAATTTAATCCTCGAGGAGGTATTTCCATAGATCCTTTCGTTCAGAAATTTAAAAGGTTGGATTGGGTAAAAGAGTTAGCGAAAGAAAGATTTAAACTTCACAGGATTAATCCTCCGAGGATATTGAGAAATAGGGGGTAATTAATGATATTGATTTTGGGTGGCAGTGGAGCTTATTTTCTTGATAAAGAGCAATTTGGGGAAGTTTTGTGGATAAAGAGGATAGAAACACCTTTCGGCCTTTCCAATCCCATTTATAGGATAAAATCACCTTCGGGAATAGAATTTTTATTTCTTTCTCGTCACGGAGAAAAGGATTATGAACTTACAGCCCCTTTTGTTAATTATCGTGCGAATATATATGCAGCAAAAAAGTGTGGTGTGGAAAGAATAGTTGCATGGACAGGTCCGGGTTCTATTAGAGAAGAGTTTAAGCCGGGTGATTATGTAATTCCAGATGATCTAATAGATTTTACGAAAAAGAGAGATTACACATTTTTTGAAAATAGAGGTCTTGGTTTTGTCAGACAAAATCCAGTTTTTTGTCCGGAAATAAGAGATGCATTGAAAGATGTGCTTTATGAGAAAGGCTTTGCTTTCCATGTAGGTGGAACGTATGTTTGCACTGAAGGTCCTCGCCTTGAAACGCCGGCGGAGATAAGAATGTTTAAAGGTTTCGGTGGGGATCTTGTTGGAATGACTCTTGTTCCGGAAGTATTTCTGGCAAAAGAGTTGGAAATGTGCTATGGCGCTATCTGTTATGTTACCAATTATGCGGAAGGAATAAAGCCTTACGGTTTCAAAGCTGGCGTTCTTTTTGAAGGAATGCTTCCGGAAGAGCAGAAGAAGCTGGTTGATAAGGCAGTTTCCCGTTTTCCTGAAATTATGCTTTCTATTGTTGAAAGATTAACAGAGAAAGAGAGGAGGTGTCCGTGCAAAGATACTATGAAGAGGTATAAACTTAAAGGTGTAATAGGTGATAATTGGGAAACCTGGTTTTGACATATTTTGTTCAAGAGGTTTTGATAGGTATGAAGAGTAATTTTAGAGATTTTCAATATTCTGTACTTGTCAATGCTTCTAAAGAAGGAGATGATTTTACTCCTTTCAGATTGACCGTTTTAAAATATACTATTTTAGTTGCCCTTTTTTCCATTCCTTTTGTTGCTGTTCTTCGCAATCTTTTTCTTGGCCAGGTAGAAATAGCAGTTTTTTCGGCTGTTGCTGAGCTTTTAATATTTGTTGCTTATATATTTTTTAAACTAAGAAATTATGCTTTTGCCAGGGCTTTTGCAATAACAGGTGTTTTTACAATTCTTGTCGGGATTCTGGTTCAGGATGTTCACTACAATTATATGTGGTTTGCCCTTTTCCCTGCCGTTTCTTTTATTCTGTTTCCTTCTTATGTTGTTCTTCGGGCTTCTATAATTTTTGGAATATTAATAGCTTTTATTGAATTAGCGCTTCATAGTTATCCATTCTGGTTGAAATTCTACTATGTTCAAGAGGTTTTGATTTTCTATTGTTTTATGGTTTTAGGAGGCTATCTCTATTCAAAGATTCTGGAAGAGCACGAGCTTGTTTTGCAAAAGCTTGCAACTAAAGATATGTTAACCGGTGCTTATAATAGATGGAAATTTTTAGAGGATTTTGAGAGGGAATTTGAAAGAGCTAGGAGATATAACTATCCTGTTTCTCTTATTATGTTTGATATAGATCACTTTAAAAAGGTGAATGATACTTATGGACACGATGCAGGGGATAGAGTTTTAAAGAAAATAGCAAAGATAGTTAAAGATAATATAAGAAAGGTGGATATGTTTGTTAGATGGGGAGGTGAAGAGTTTATTATTTTTCTCCCGAATACCGATAAAAAAGGTGCTAAGGTTCTGGCAGAGAAGATAAGAAAAAAAATAGAAGACACTGTGTTTGATGAGGTGGGAAAAGTTACTGTTAGTTTCGGTGTGGCAGAACTGGAAAAGAACGATACCATAGATGATCTTTTAAAACGTGTTGATGAGGGTTTATATAGAGCCAAAAGATCGGGAAGGAACAGGGTGGAAGTTGTTTGAATTTTTATTATTTAAACTTGACCAATTGTTTAATCGTATGTTTTTGAATATAATGTTTTTGCTAAAATTTTATTAAAACCAGAATATAAGGAGTAATTTTAACTATGGAAAAGGTGGGAATAAAAAAAATTTGCTGTTTAACAGATTCAAGTGATCTGGAAGGTTTAAGGCAGGCGATTTTTTATTACATCCTAATGGCGGCAATTGTTACCGTTCCTATTTTTGGTGGATTGAGAAATTTTGTTTTTGGTAAATATGTAATAGCAAAAGCTTCCTTAATTTCGGAAATTCTGCTTATTGTTAGTTACTTCTTTTATAAAAAAGGAAAGTGCGGCTATGCCAAATTGATTCTTTTTGCTTCGGTTGGGTTGTTGCTTTTAAGTGTTGTGTATCAAGATATTCCTTTTATGTATATGTGGCTGGCTCTTTTCCCTGCTCTGGCGTTTATTCTTTTTCCTTCTGATACGGCTCTTTTCCTTTCTGTTTTTTTTGGACTTATTGTTTTTATTGTCGACTATTTGGTTCATAGTCGAGGAACGGGAGAACTCTATTTCCTTCAAGAGATGTTGGTATTTTATGTATTTATGGTTGCAGGAGGATTTTTATATGCAAAAGTGATGGAAAGGCAGCAGTTTCTTTTGAAATGGCTGATTTCCAAAGATGAATTGACAGGAGCAGTTTCAAGAGTGAGGTTCCTTGAGAATCTTGAGAAGGAAATTTCACGGGCAAAACGTTACAACATTCCTTTATCTTTTATAATGTTTGACATTGATAATTTCAGGGAAATAAATAAAAGTCTTGGATTTGAAACAGGGAACAGTTTTCTGAAACAGGTTGTGAAAGCTGTTGAAAGAAATATAAGAAGTGCAGATGTAATTGTCAGATGGGGTGATGATGAATTTATTATTTTTGCTCCTCATACTGATATTTATGGAGCGATAAAGCTTGCTGAAAAGTTAAAAGATATTATAGATAAAGTGTTTGCAAAAATCGGTGGTAAAATTACCGTTAGTATGGGAGTTACATCTTTGGAAGAAAATGATAATCCTGATGAAGTGCTTAGGAGGCTGGAAGAGGCTCTTTATCTTGCTAAAAATAGAGGTGGTAATCGTATAGAATCCCTTGAGTAGGAGGATAGATGAAAGGATACATGTTGATAGGTGGGAGAAAGGTTTTCAAAAAAAAAGAGATAGAAATTCTGTTTCCGTATGATAATTCTGTTGTCGGAACGATTCCTGACGGAGATGCTGAAGATGTAAAGCTGGCGGTGGATGTTGCTCTAAAAGGTTTTGAAAAAATGAAAGAACTTTCTGCCTTTGACAGGTACTCTATTCTTTCAAAAGCAGCGAGGATCCTTTCTAATAGAAGTTATGAAATTGCAGAGCTTCTTACGAGAGAAGTAGGTAAAACTATAAGAGAATCAATGGGAGAAGTAGGAAGAGCGGTAAATACACTGACTCTTTCTGCAGAAGAAGCTAAAAGGATTGCTGGAGAAGAAGTAAATTTTGAGGCAGCACCAGGAATAAGAGGGAAGGTCGGGTTTTATAGAAGGGTGCCTCTCGGAGTTATTGGCTGTATTACTCCCTTCAATTTTCCCCTTAATCTTACATGTCATAAAGTAGGTCCTGCACTTGCTGCTGGTAATAGTGTCGTTATAAAACCTTCCGAGAATACTTCTCTTGTTGTTATAAGACTGGCAGAAGTTTTGATAGAAGCAGGTTTCCCGCCGGAAGCGGTTAATGTTGTTACTGGATATGGTGAAAAAGCGGGGGATGCTCTTGTTAGAGACGAGAGAGTAAGGATGATAACCTTTACCGGAAGTGTTGAAACCGGCAAAATAATAATGTCCCGCGGTGGATTAAAAAAGTACGCGATGGAGCTTGGCTCAAATGCAGGTGTGTATATAGATGAGGATCAATCAGAGAAACTTGGATTTATAGCTGAAAAGGTTTGTCGCGGTGGTTTTGCTCTTGCCGGTCAGGTTTGTATATCTGTTCAGAGAGTATTTGTTCATGATTCGCTTTTCGATGACTTTATAGGGAAAGCTGTTGAATTTGTAAAAACGTTGAAGGTTGGTAATCCCCTTGATCAAACTGTTGATATGGGACCTGTTATAGATGTTCAGGCGGCAGATAGGATAATGGAATGGATAAATGAAGCTGTGTCTGCCGGTGCAAAGGTTGTTTGCGGAGCTAAGAGAATATCAGATACAGTAATAGAACCTACTATACTTATTGATATTCCTGAAGATGTCAGGCTTTTTAAGGGAGAAATTTTCGGCCCGGTAATAGCTGTAAATAGAGTAACAAGTGTAGAGGAAGCAGTAGAAAAAATTAACCTTTCAAGATATGGACTTCAGGCAGGGATATTTACAAGTAATTTAAAAGCAGCATTTAAGTTTGCCAAAGAAGTTGAAGCTGGTGGAATAATGATCAATGAAATTCCAACCTTTAGAGTTGAT
Source organism: Desulfurobacterium indicum (assembly GCF_001968985.1). Taxonomy (NCBI): domain Bacteria; kingdom Pseudomonadati; phylum Aquificota; class Aquificia; order Desulfurobacteriales; family Desulfurobacteriaceae; genus Desulfurobacterium; species Desulfurobacterium indicum. The sequence continues at coordinate 42,585 of NZ_MOEN01000007.1, forward strand.
CAGATGCCTTACGGAGGAATGAAAGAGAGCGGCATAGGAAGGGAAGGCCCTTCATATGCTATAGAAGAGATGACAGAAATTAAGACAATCTGTTTTGATCTTTCTTAAAGGGGAAATTACTTCCCCTTTTTCTCTTTTTCCGCACAGAATTTGCATTTGCCAAAGAATGTGTGTTGTGCGTTTTCTATAATATGTCCGGGACCTTCAACAAAATCTCGTGCCATTTGACATATCGGGATGTCTATGTCGAATATCTTTCCGCAGTAGGTGCAGACAAAATGATGATGATATTCTGTTTTGTAATCGTATCTGGACTGTTTGTTGACGACGATCTCGCTTATTTTTCCTTCCTTAACCAGCTCTTTCAGAACCCTATATACAGTGGCGAGGCTTATGGTGCTTAGTTCTTTTCTTGCCCTTTCATAAACCTGCTCAGCTGTTGGATGATCCTTTGAAGTAATTACTGTCCTGTATATAACAACTTTTTGTCTTGTTTGACGTTTACCTTTTTTATCTCTATGGGAAGTTGTCATCTCTATCTCCTGAAAAAAATATGGAATAATACTTATTATTAAGTATAACCTGTTTTCATTTTGTTATCAAACTTTTTAGTGTGATAAAATACTGTCAATGATAATTGTGTCGTGTTGATAAAATTCTGATTTTTTTATAGAATCTCTGTGATAGGTTGCAAAAGTGTATAATAAAACCTAAAGGTTTAGGGGAAAACGGTGGTAAACGAAGCGGCACTTTATATCAAAGAAAGATGCGGCATAGATAAGTTTGATGTTGCAATAGTTTTGGGTTCCGGGGTGGAACTGGGGGAAGTAACCCTGGAGATTCCTTATAAGGACGTTCCTGGTATGCCGCTTCCGGCTGTTCCTGGTCATAAAGGAGTTCTAAAAGTACTGAAAATTGATAGGCTAATGGTAGCTGTTTTTTCGGGGAGATTCCACTACTATGAAGGTAGAAGCAATGAAGAGATACGATTTATTCCCGAGTTATCTTCTCTGATAGGGTGCAAACTTTTTATAGCCACCTGTGCTGTTGGTGCTGTTTCAAGAAGATCAGCTTTTTCACAACTCGTTGTTGTTGAAGATCATATAAATCTTATAGGGAAAAATCCACTTACAGGTTTGGTTAAAACTTACGGAAGCGAAGTTTTTGTCGATATGAAGTCGGTTTATGATAGAAAATTTATAGACACATTTCTTGACTGTTGCTTTGAAAATGATGTTCCTGCTATAAGCGGCGTTCTTGCCGCTGTGCACGGTCCCAATTATGAAAGTTTTGCGGAGATAAAAATGCTTTCCATGCTTGGGGCTGATGTTGTAAGCATGTCTACGGTACCTGAAATTATTGCTGCGAAATTTTATGGAATGAAGGTTGCGGCAGTTGCTGTGGTTGCTAACGATACGATAGATAATAAAACTACTCATGAGGAAGTTCTTAAAAGAGTTGAACTTAAAAATTCAAGTTTAGGCAATGTATTAAAACAGACATTAATGAAATTATACAATTACATATAGATAATTGCCTTGACATTGGAAACAATTTTTTCTAACATACGTTGCAGGATGTTTGTGGTGGGATAGGAGGTTAGAATATTGATAGTGGTGGAAAAAGGGGACAAGCTTCCGAAAGCTTTTTACATAAAAACAATAGAACACAAGGATGGGTGGAGATGAAAAAGGTATTGTTTCTATCAGCCATGGTTCTTTTTGCTGCTTCATGCGGCACGGTTCAAACGAAACCTGCCGTGGAGAAGCCTACCGTGGAAAACAAAACTCAGGAAGTGAAGCCTGAGAAAAAGGTGGAAGCAGAAATTAAACCTAAGGTAACTGTGCCTGAGGAAGAACTTACACTTTCAAAATTCAGGCACAAGGATCACATGGTTATTATCAAAAAGTATGGTTGCCTGCCCTGCCATCATTTTAACGTGGAGATGCACATTCCTGATGTTAAAAGGGCGAAGGTTGTTTCTCAGAAGTTTTTAAAGCCAGGAGTGGCAAGTTGTAAGGCTTGTCATACACAAGGAGTTAAGCAATGAGTAAGGAACAAGAAACTTATAGTGTAGGGGGTCTGGAGTGAGAGCTTTTATAATGTTCTTATTGGGAGTGCTTACCCTCTGTGGAACGGCCCGTGCTAATGTGAACATAGGAGACGACGGATGTCTCTACTGTCACAGGCTTAAAGGGCTGATGGTTGTAGAGGATAACAGCAAAGGCGAAAAGGTAATTAAGGACTGTAGCATCAACGATGCGAAATATCTTCACTCGGTCCACAGGAACATCCACTGTACTGAATGTCACACGAAAGCAACATCTTACCCACACAACAGAGCAGTTGTAAGAGAAGTAAACTGTGCGGCAAAGTGTCACGTGATTGATCCGGCAACAAAAAGGCCGTTTTCCCATGCAGCTGTTTATAAAACATGGGAAGAGAGTGTGCACGGTAAAAATTATAAGAAGGCACCTGATCTTTATCCTAACTGTCAATACTGCCATACAAACAGACTTCTTGTTGACATTAAAAAGTTTGAGACTCTTGAGGGAAGTTTTGATAGGTGTTACCTCTGTCACAACAATAAAGAGTGGTCTGCTGACAGGCTTGCTCACGTTGCAAGCAGAATGGATATTCCCGAAATTAAAAACGGCTATGTTTTCCAGTTTATTAAAACAAGAAGAGATGGATGGCAAATCGTTGAGCTTTGTGCAAGCTGTCATGAAGATAAGAAGAAGATGGAAGAAGCTATAAAAATTGAAGGTATTCATAACAAGTATTTAAAACAAAGGATACTTGAAGCTGTTGAATCTTACGAAAAAACAATGCACTCAAAGATGTTATACCTTGATAGATCAGATACAAGAGCGGCTGACTGTTTAGACTGTCACACGAATAAAGATGGTAATTTCCACGATATCTTCCATAAAGACGATCCGAGATCTTCTATCAATCCGAGAAACATTGAGCAGACATGTGGTCGTTCAACAGAATGTCACCCGCTTGCTCCTAAGTATCACATGAAAAACTTTGCCGAGACCAAGTGGGTTCACGTTGACCCTGTGCTTGGTGAGGACCTTTCTCAGACGATAGCATGGGGTGTTGAGGAAGGAATGTTCTGGATGGCTGCTTCAGTTATTCTCTTTGCAGCAATAGTTGTTATTCTTGATACCCTCAAATTTGTGAGGAGGAAGTAATATGGGATGGCTTAAAAGAAAATTTAGAATGAGAGAGGATTATGAGAAACTTATTATTGTGGACGGTGATAAGTTTTTCATTGAAAAGTGGACAGTAATGCAGTCTCTTATGCATGTCGGTATTATGACGATGATTATGCAGGTTATAACAGGTTTCCCTCTTAAATACTGGAATACGCCGTGGGCAAAATATATTGTGAAAGCTCTTGGAGGAATAAATGGTCTTATGACCATTCACAGGGTTGAAGGTGCCGTAATGTTTTTTGACTTCCTATTTGTTGTTTTCTATTGCATAATGTTCATGATAGCCAACAGGGATAGGGTTAAAAAGTATGGTTTCTGGGACACTTATAGGCTTCTTCCAGGTCCTACAGATGTAGCGGCAGTACAGTATTTTAAATATCTTCTTGGTTTTAGAAAATCCCCGCCAGATTATGACGAGTATATGTGGGTTGATAAGTTTGATTTTTTTGCAGTTGGCTGGGGTATGATTGCAATTGGTATTACTGGCTGGATTCTCTGGCTTCCAGAAGTATTTACAGGATTCTTACATCTTCCACCTGTATCAATACAGATAGCTCTTATTGCTCATGCAGATGAAGGTATGGTTGCCGTTGGATGGATTGCTCTTGTTCACCTTTACATGACCCACTATAGTCCACACAAATTCCCGATGGATTGGATATGGCTTACAGGTATTTCTCCTGAACTTGAATGGATGGAAGAGAGACCTCGTTCATGGAGAAGAATTATTAAGAGGACAGCCGAGCATGAGCCCGAGCTTCTTGAAAAGTATCCTGCTTTAAAAGAGAGATATGAGTTTGTTAAATCTATAGAGAACCTGCCAAACGAGGAGATTGTTGCAAGAATTCATGAATATGCACATCACCTTCTTGAAAAGGAACTTAGCGAGGAGGCAGCATAATGAGAAAACTTGTTTTTGCGATAGCACTTAGTTTTCCTGTTACAGCTTTTGCAGGAGGAGTTATCAGTCCTCTTTTAAAGGGAAATCCATCCCCTGATATTTCTGGATGGGAAAAGAAGATAGAGGAGCAGCTAAAAGAAAAACCGCAGTTTCCAAAGGAAACAGAATATCCGCAGCCGTTTCACGCTCCTAACGGTTATGAGTATCCTGTAAGGGATATATGTGTGGCTTGCCATTCATATGCGGCTCATACTAAAGATGAGACGTTGTCACCTTTCTATAATGCTCACTCAACATTTATGAGCTGTACCGTGTGTCACTATAAGGAAGCAGGGCTTACTTATGCATGGGTTGAAATAGCCAAAGATGGAAAAATGAAAATAGTAAAAGACACCGAAGACATGTATGGAGTTAGATACGTTAAGGCTGGTGATAGAGTTGCTCTTTCCGGTCTTGACAGTGATGCAAGGATAACTCCTCTTGTTAACGGAAAACCGATTGATATTCCTCTAAAAGGTAATGAAGGGCTTCTTCATGATGCGGCAGCGGTTTCAAAGATTTATAACAATCTTGCTAAAAAGCCTTATACGTGTGCTGATTGCCATGAAGGAAATAATCCTCTTAACCTTGTAGGACTAGGTTTCTCTCAAGAGAGAATAAATGAGATCGAAAACAATGAAGTTGTGAAAGGATTGCTTAAGGACGGAAAGATTTACTTCCCAAACTTCATCTGGAAGAGGTAAAGCGATGAGATTTTTAATAGCAGTGTTGTTTACAATTGTTTCTTTTACCGTTCCGTCTTTTGCCGGTGAAATCAGCGGGAACTTTAAGTTTCCGTCTGATATAGCTGTTTCGTCAAACAGAATTTATGTGGTTGACGGACTTAACGGAAGGATAGTTGTCCTTTCCAAAGAAGGCAAGAAATTAAGCACGATAAAGGCTGATAATCCTTACGGTATTTATGTGGATGCTGACAATATCTATGTTGCTTCACAGTCGGGCAAAGTTTTTGTTTTTTCAAAAGATGGGGAACTTAAAAAAACCATAGATGTTTCAGGAAGGCTTGTTGATGTTGTCAAGCTTGGGGATAATCTGTGGGTTACGGATGCAAAAAATAACTGTGTAAAGGTTGTTTCTCTTAAAACCGGAAAGTTGATTAAGAGTATAGGTGAAAAAGGTTCTGTTCCAGGAGACTTTGTTTCTCCGTTTATGCTGGCTACTGACGGAAAAGATGTTTATGTTGTAGATTCCATCAACGCAAGGGTAGAAGTTTTTGATAAAGATGGAAACTTTGTAAGGACATTCGGTGACTTTGGTGTTGAAGAAGGAGATCTATATAGGCCAAAAGGTATAGCTGTATTTAACGGAGAAGTTGCCGTTTCTGATGTTGTTAACGGTGCTGTTCAGCTTTTTAATCCATATGGAGCTTTTGACGGTGTTGTTGCTAAAGGACTTCAATATCCAATCTCTATTGCTTACGATGCAGGTACTCTTTACGTTCTGGAGCCTCTGAAAAACAAGATACTTACATTTAACGTACAAGGGGTTAAATAATGAGGAAGACCTTAGCTATTCTTCTATCAGTGGTTGCGATACCAACAGTTTCTCATGCAAAACTTGAGAAAAGCATGAAGAAAGACTGTCTGGTTTGTCACCAGAACTGGCTGCTGGAAGCTAAGGTAAGTTCTCCTAAGCTTCTTACCGATAGGACTTTAACCGCAGGGGATACGATAATGTGTTTAACCTGCCATGACGGTTCTATGGCAGATGACAGATTAACATTTTTGAATTTTGGTAAGCATTCTCACCCTGTTGATGTTAAAGTTCCTGCCGATATGGAAATTCCCAAAAAGTTTCCGCTTCATAACGGAAAACTCTTCTGCGGAACCTGCCATACGCCTCACTCAGAGGTGGGCAGCCAGGACAAGCTGGACTATACATTTATGAGATTTAAAAATACTGATTCAAGTATGTGTATAGAGTGTCATAAGAATAACGCGGGACACGGTAATCACCCTATTCTTGCCGATACTGCTGGGAAGATGTCTTCATTTGTAATAGCTAAAATAGAGTCTTTACACGGTAAAGTTGGCAAGGACGGAGAGGTTACCTGCCAATCATGCCATGCTGCCCATAAAGGACAGGGAGAACATGCTCTTATTGTTTCAAATAAAAATTCTCAGCTCTGTTCCGTATGTCACACGGAAGAATTGAACTCTCCCGAACACAAGAACAATATGTCTCACCCGATCCTTGTTGCTGTGAATTCTCTTGGTGTTAAACCTGCAGAAACAGGCTTGAAGTTCGGAAGTGAAGATAAGGTAGAATGTTATACATGCCATAAAGTTCACCATTCTAAAGAGACTAAACTTCTTGCTGAATCTCCAAAAGCTCTCTGCATCGCTTGTCACGTTTCCGAAAAGACAGCTCTTCATTCGAAGCACGGATTTGCTGATAAAGATGCCTGCCTTGAATGTCACACGGCTCATAAAGCTGTTGGCCCAAATCTTTGGGGTAGAAAGCTTAACGACAAAGCCGAAGCTTATGCTGTATATCTGAATGCTTCTAACGAAGATAAGATGTGTATTTCATGCCACTATCCGGGTGGTGAAGCTCCTGATATAGGAACGATTTCTCACCCGACAAATGTTGAGACGAAATTTAAGTCTCTACCTCTTAAAAATGGAAAAGTTGCCTGTGTTACCTGTCACAATCCACATAAATGGAGTGTAGTTGGTGCTCCTGAATCCGACAGGCCTAACGGAAGTTTCCTTAGAGTTCCTGAAAAAGATCTGTGTGGGAGATGTCATCCAGGAAATTGTGCATGTAAAAAGGGAGTTCATGCAGCAATTAATGTTAAAAATGTTCTCGGAGAGACATCGAAGAATGCTGGAAATTGTGCTGCATGTCACGTTCCGCACAAGGCAGTTGGTGCATACCTTAAAGGTATTAAAGGTGGAGAGGGGCTTGATAACGTTTCTTCCTTCTGTATGGCCTGTCACGGAAAAGGCGGCGTAGCGAAAGCCAAGGTTATGGCAGGTAAATTTAAGGATCACCCGATTGATGTCAGAATGAAAGATGGAAGTGTCGTGACATGTTCAAGCTGCCATAATCCTCACAATGCCAATCCTTATGCGCTTGTTAAGCCGGTTGAAGGTGATTCATCTCTCTGTTTGGAATGTCATAGAAGTAAGAATCTTAAAGGAACAGCTCACTATCTTGTTGCAAAAGACGGAAATATTGAAAAGAACGGGCAGTGTTCTGCATGTCATACGCCTCACAATCCTAAGGGGCCTACACTCTGGAGCAGGGAACTCGGAGAAGGAAAAACGGTTAACGAAAAACAGTGTAGTTCCTGTCACGCTCCGGGTGAAATGGCTGCAAATCTCACGACCGGTAAGATTACTCATCCACTCGGCGGAAAAGTTGATTCAGAAGTTGTTCCGGCTATTAATCAAAAGACGGGACTTCCCGGAGAGGGAGTTGTTGACTGTGCGAGCTGTCACGATCCACACGGAAGTGCTGCAGCTAAACCGTTCCTTAGAGTTACGAATAATGGAAGTAAGTTGTGTATTTCTTGTCACAAGGCAGAAGCTTCTATTAAAGGAACCGGTCATGACATTAATGGACAGATGTGTTCTACATGTCACGTTCCTCACCAGGCTAAAAGTGCTTTCCTCTGGAAGATGGATATTAAGCACTTTACATATCCAAACGGAGAAGCGGTTGACAGGGCTTCTTCCTACTGTCTCACCTGTCACAGCAAAGGCGGCATAGCAGAAAATGCTACGGTTAAATATTATTTCCATCCAAGAGCCGACTTTGATATCGTTGCTCAGGATAGGCCTGGCAGAAAAGGTGTATGGCCTATTTTTGCAGAAGATGGTTCTGAATTTAAAAGAGGTGGAGCGATTGCCTGTGAAACATGTCACGATGCTCACATTCACGGTAAAACTTACTTCTTGAGAAATAAAACTGTTGCCGGAAGCACCTGTGTTGATTGCCACGGTGATGAAGCTCTTATTAGATACATGTGGTATCATAAAAAAGAGGTTAGACAGTCCACATCAAGCTATAAGTAAATTAACTCAGGAGGAAGCTGCAGATGGCTAAGGAGATGACAAGAGAAGAGTTTGAAAGATATTCATGGAAGAAAGCATGGATAGTTTTGGCAGCTGTATTTATTATTCTTTTCCTTCCATGGATACTTATTTGGTTTGTTAAATTTGTTCACTGGTATGCTCAATCATTCTTTATGTGGTTATAATCGGGAGGTGAGAGATGGCTCATAGCGGAGAATTTCATGAAAAAATGGAAAAAATAAATTTCTTTAAAAGCTGGATATCTGCGTTTGAACTTTTAGTTGCTATACTTACGGTAGGTATGGTTTCAATAAATTGTGTGAAGCAGGGATTTCATCTCTTCCATCTTTTCTTTGGCGGTGGACATTAATTTGTTGGAGATCATTTTTGAGACTGATAAGCTCAAAGGGCAGGGTGCTTTTGGTACTTCTGCCCTTTTTCTTTTTTTCATGTTATGAACCTGTTGGAGAACCTGTTGGTAATAGTACTCTCGGGAAGAGAGTAAACCCCTCAAAAGTTCATTTTCAAAAAGGTATCTATGGGGGAGTTCTTTACGATTCTTCATCGTCTGATCCAAAAACTTTTAACCTTGTTTTTGCCCATGAGACATCTTCAACAGGTGCTGTTGGTGGACTTTTTGAAGGTCTTACTGATGTTGACATTAAAACATTAAAACCTACAGGTAGGCTTGCAGTTTCGTGGGAATTCAAAGCCAAAGGTACGAGGTGGATATTTCATTTAAGGAAAAATGTTAGGTGGTTTGACGGCAAACCTTTTACGGCTGACGATGTTGTTTTTACTTACAAAGATATCTACTTTAATCACCGTTATCCCAATTCTGTGAAGGATATGTTTGAAATCGACGGTAAACTTCCAGAGGTTAAAAAACTTGACAATTATACGGTTGAATTTATTTTGCCCGAACCTTTTGCTCCTCTTCTTTACTCACTTTCGGCTGCTATTTTTCCGAAGCATGCTCTTGAAAAATCTGTAAAGGATGGAAGCTTTAAAAATATCTGGACGATATCAACACCACCTGAAAAGCTTATAGGAACAGGACCTTATAAGCTTGTTAAGTATGTTCCTGGGCAATATCTCGTTTACGAGAGAAATCCCTACTATTACATGAAGGATAGTTATGGTAGTAAACTGCCTTATGTGGAAAAGAAGGTTACATATATTCTTCCACAAAAAGATACGGAGCTTTTAAAATTTAAAAATGGTGAAATAGACTTTTATGGCCTTTCGGGAGATGATTTTCCTTCTTTGAAAAAGGAAGAAAAATATAAAAATTTTACCATATATAATTTAGGTCCTTCTTTAACGGCAGATTTCTTGTGTTTTAATGAGAAAAAGAGAGCAATTCCCGACTGGAAGTGGAAGCTTTTTTCAAACGCAACTTTTAGAAGAGCCATTTCTCATGCTGTTGACAGAAAGGGTATAGTCCTAACAGTTTATAACGGTCTTGGTTTTCCTGTCTATACACCGGTTACGCCGGCCAACACTCTCTATTACGATAAAAATGCTCCAAAATTCCCTTATGATCTGAAAAAGGCGAAGAAGCTGCTGGAGAGTTTGGGGTTGAAAGATAGAAACGGAGACGGATGGCTTGAAACGCCTGACGGTCATAAAGTGGAATTTAATCTCCTTACAAATTCCAACAATCCTGCAAGGGTTCGGATAGGAACGATTTTAAAGTTTGATTTTAAAAGGCTTGGTATAGATGTTCACTTTCAGCCTCTTGATTTTAACAACCTTGTTGATAAGCTTCTTAACACTCATGATTTTGATGCCGTTATTATAGGACTTACAGGTTCGATGGATCCAAACGGTGGTAAAAATGTCTGGAAAAGTTCAGGTCAGCTCCATCTGTGGAATCCGGGACAGAAAAAGCCTGCAACAAAATGGGAAGCTGAAGTTGATAGACTTTTTGACGAAGGTGTGAAAGAGCTTGATTTTAAAAAGAGGGTGAAAATTTATAAGGAAGTTTACAGAATAATATGCCGGCAGCAACCGGTTATTTATATAGCTGCTCCTATTGTTCTTGAAGCTGCAAGGGACAGGGTTAAAAATTATTTTCCGACTATATGGGGAATCTATAAGCCAGAAAAAATCTTCATAAAAGAGTGATATAATTTTTTCTGCTGTAACTAAAAAAGGAACAATTTAGTCCCGAGGGAGGAACTTATGGTTGAAGAGATAGGAGCGCATATGCCTCTATGGTTGACCATACCTTTTGCCGGAATTCTTCTTTCTATTGCTGTTTTGCCTCTTATGGCTCCTCATTTCTGGCACAAACATTTTGGTAAGGTTTCAGCTTTTTGGGCTGTTGCGTGTGCGATACCTTTTATCGCTATGTATGGCGGTACTGCGGTTCATGATATTTTGCACACAATTCTGGTTGAATATATTCCGTTTCTTGTTCTTCTTGGAGCCCTTTATACGATTGCAGGAGGTATCTATATAAAGGGTTCTTTTGTTGGAAAACCTATTTTTAATACAGTACTCCTTTTTATAGGTGCAATGCTTGCGTCGTTTATGGGAACGACTGGTGCTGCAATGCTTCTTGTTCGTCCTTTGATAAGAGCTAACAGATGGAGAAAGTATAAAACATTTGTAATTGTTTTCTTTATTTTTCTTGTTGCCAATATAGGCGGTGCATTAACGCCGCTTGGAGATCCTCCTCTGTTTTTAGGTTTCTTAAAGGGCGTGCCATTTTTCTTTACATTGAGGCTTATTCCTATATGGATGACGGCAGTTGTTATCGTCCTTGGGATATTCTTTGCCATAGATTCTTATTATTATGCGAAAGAGGATAAATCCACGATTCCAATAGGTGATGAGAAGTTTGAAATTTTAGGTTCAATAAATTTTCTTTTCCTTCTTGGTGTTCTTGTTGCTGTTCTTTTAAGTGGTATTGTTCATCTTCCTAAGATTAATGTTCTGGGTGTTCATCTTTACCTTCAGGATGTTTTGAGAGACATTTTCCTTCTTGTTCTGACAGTTCTTTCAATTCTTTTGACACCTCCAATGGTGAGAGAAAAGAACGAGTTTACCTGGTTTCCTATAAAAGAGGTTGCTATTCTCTTTATAGGTATTTTTATTGCTATGATTCCGTGTTTAAAAATTCTTGAGGCTGGTGAACACGGTCCTGCGGGTGGGTTGATTCATATGCTCTCTGAACCTTATCACTATTTCTGGGCTACGGGAACACTCTCTTCATTTCTTGATAACGCACCTACATATTTGACATTTTTAATGACAGCTCTTGGAAAGTTTTATCCGGGTGTTCCTGTTAAAATTGCTGTTCATAAGTTGATAGCCACTCATTCGATTTACCTTGAGGCTATATCCGCCGGTGCTGTTTTCTTTGGTGCGATTACCTATATCGGGAATGCGCCAAACTTTATGGTTGCTTCTATCGCAAGGGAACAGGGTGTTGAAATGCCCTCATTTTTCGGTTATATCGTTAAGTATTCAATTCCGGTTTTGGTTACAACGTTTGTGATTCTTACGATTATCTTTTTTAGATAAAAATCTTTGGGTGGTTGTTTGCCGCCCTTTTATTATTGCGACGTCATTTGGAGAGCTTTTGTGACAACTTCTTTCGGAGAAATGTCAAGACATTTTAGATGTTCACATCTCACCTTTCCGTGGATAGAGCAGGGGTTACACGGAAGTTCTTTTTTTATAACCGTGCCTTCTGATTCAAGTGGTGCAAACCCGAAGCAGGGGTGCGTTGCACCGTAAATAACTGCTACTTTTGTCTTTACTGCTCTTGCCATATGAACAGCAGAGGAGTCGTTTGATATTACGAAATTTGCTTTTTTAATAACAGCCATGGATTCAAGAAGAGAGAGTCTTCCGCAAAAATTCAGATTGTAAGCACCAGTTATTTCCATCCCCGCTTCTACGTCTGCTTTCCCACCAACTGTTACGACTTCGTATCCTATTCTTCTCAAAATCTGGGCGATTTTTTTGTATTTTCTTATCGGATAGGCTTTTCCTTTCCATCTTGCTCCTGGAGCGATGACGACGAATTTCTTGTGGGGAAGTAAGCGAGATATATGCTTTTCTGTTTCTTCTGGAATAAATATGTCAGGTGTCGGATTTTTGGAAACTTCTATACCGATTTTTCTCACAGCCTTTGCGTAAAGTTCAGGAACATAAAGCTGTTTTTTTCGTTTCAGGAATTTGAAGAATATAACTTCTCTTCTCCATATCGATTGTTTGTTGTATTTAACCGTTTTAAAAGGTAAGAATTTTGTAAGGAGTTTGGTTTTCAATATGTTGTGAAGATCGATAACGTAGTCATAGTTTTCTTTTTTGAGAGTGTCTGCCAGTTCCTTTATTGCGTAAAAAGAAAGTTTCTTTTTATTTACACCCATTACCTTTTTTATTCTGTGATCCGGTACGAAGATAGATGCTATTGATTTATCGGTTAGAATATCTATCTCCACATCTGCCTTCTTCAGAGCGTTAAACACTGAAGATACCAGTATTACATCGCCTATTGACGAGAGTCTTATAATTAATACTCTCATTCTTCCTCTAACGGCTCAAACTTGTCTTTTGACGCACCGCATATCGGACATACCCATTCATCTGGAATTGCTTCAAACGGTGTTCCTGGAGAGACATTGTTTTCAGGGTCACCGTTTTCAGGATCATAAATGTAACCGCAAACGGTACATCTCCATTTTGTAGCCATCTTGTTCCCCTTTTATTGGTTTCTTACCATTATAGCACATAGTTTTTGTATGAAAAGGAAATCTTATTCTTTTGCAATTTTGAGAGTATCCTGATTTGCTTTCTGTTTGTGTTATCATAGAATATCTCTTATAGGGTAGGAGTTATGGATAAGTTTAAAAAGTTGCTTGTAGAGTTTGGAGTTATCTTTGTTATAAGCTGGATCATCGAGTTTGCATATATGGGGATAAAAGGGGTTCTGGAAGGGACTTTGCTTTCTTTTCTTGAAGTTTCACTATCTTTTGATAATGCTGTTATGAATGCCCTTGTATTGACAACCATGACGCCCAAGTGGCGTAAAAGATTTATTACGTGGGGGATACTTACGGCAGTATTCGGTATGAGGTTTTTGTTTCCTGTTTTAATTGTTTCGGTTACTTCCGGACTTTCTTTCAAAGAAACGATAGGTATTGCGTTTAAACATCCTTCTGTTTATGCGGAACATCTTGAACATGCTGAACCGCTGATACTTGCCTTTGGTGGTTCTTTTCTCCTTATGGTTTTTATAAACTGGTTGTTTGATGCGGGGAAAAATCTTCACTGGATAAGATTTTTTGAGGAAGGTGCTTCAAAAATCGCCAGGTTAGGAGAAATAAAACTTATTCTGGCTCTTGCAATTGTCTTTGTTATAGGGTTGCTTAAACAGCAGGAAAACATTACCCTTGCCATGATATTGGGTATTCTACTTTTTGAGTTAGTCCACTTTATAAAAAATGCGATTGAGTATTTTAAAGAGAAAAACTATTTTTCTGGTGACAGCGGTTGGGCCAGTTTTCTCTACCTGGAGCTTTTAGATGCTTCCTGTTCACTTGATGGGACGGTTGGTGCATTTGCTATAAGCCAGAATCTTATAATTATAACTCTCGGCCTTTCTGTTGGTGCTTTTATTTTACGTTCTCTTACAGTTTATTTTGTGGATACTGGTAAATTGCAGCATCTACCTTACCTTGAGCATGGGGCACATTGGGGAATTGGTGGTTTGGGAATAATGATGCTACTTGAACTTTTCTTTTCCATTCCTGAAGCCGTTATCAGTCTGACGGCACTGGTGTTTATCCTTTCGTCCCTTTATTCTTCTCTTAGAAGGAGTGGTCAACTGCTATAATAAAATTATTGAAGATACCGATAATAAGAAAAAGTTTATATTTTTGGGGGATGGTCAATGGGCTTTCTTAAAAAACTTGGTATGGAAAAGGTGAGCAGGCAGATCCTTGTTGTTGTTTTTATTCCAATACTTGCGGCTGTTGTGGTTCTTGGCAGACAGGCAAGAGAGGTTTACAGAAAGATTTATACTCCTGCTAGAATAATGGAAAAACATTTTCCGCTGGTTGAAGCAGTTGCGAAGCTTGCCCATGATCTTGCTGTTGAAAGAGGTTTGTCAACAACTTTTGTTACTCAAAGTAGAGATAAATCCTCTCCTGTCTATACAAAGCTTTTAGCTCAACGGGAAAAGGTGGATAAAGATATTGCTGATTTTCGCTATGTTGTTTCTCATTATCTTTCTCCTGATGATATTCATGATATTTCCACAGCGGAACTTAAGAGATTGAGACAGGAAATTGATAACGGCAATGTTTCAAATATTGATATCTTGACAAGCTATACCGAATATATCGATGGTGTAATGAACAATATTCACAAGCTGGCGGAAAAGGAATTAAAAGATACAGTTTTTGAAAGAGATCTTGTAGCTTTTAATCTTTTTCTGAAATATAAAGATACGTTTGGTGTTGAGAGGGCTCTTGCCTCAAGTATTACTTCTTATGTGAATTCTCATGGGACTAATGCTACTGTTCCTAAAGCTTTACTGGCATTTTTCAATACTGTTAATGATAACGAAAATGTTTTGAGGGATGTGGTTAACACTCTTGCGTTTAATGAGTTGAAGAGTCGCTTTCGTGCTGTTGAATCTACTTCTGAATGTGGAAAGGTGAAAGAAATAAAAGAGATAATAAATGGAGAAAGATATCAGGAGCTTGCTGCTTATAAACCTTTGCAGGTATTTCAGATTTATACCGATTTTCTGAAGGTTTTGAAAAAGTTTCAGGATGAATATTTAGGTCTTTTAAAAAAGAGGACGTTTGAATTTACTTTGGAAGCCAAAAAGGAAATGATTGTTTCTTCCTCTCTTGTTGTAGGTCTTCTCCTTGTCTTGATATTTGTCGGCGTTTTGAGAAGAAAGATAGTTAATTCAACAGGTGAAATAAAGGAGATACTTGAAACGATTAACAGGGGAAATTTGAGAGTGTCTCTTGATGATGTTTCCGGGAATGATGAATTTGCCGAGATGAAACGGTTGATTAACGGTTTGATAGGAACTTTTAAAAGTGTTATTTCTGAAGTTGATAAAGTTTCCGAGAAGATTTCAAAAGGTAAATTTGATATTTCAATGAGTAAAAATGTTTTTAAGGGAGATTTAAAAGTACTTGAAAAGAATCTTCAGAAAATAGTTGAAACATTGAAAGCTTTTATGTCTGAAATGAACCATGTTACAGAAAGCCTTTCTGAGGGAAGATTGGATGTTAATGTTAATGAAAAAGCGTTTGAAGGTAAATATAAAGAGATTGTTCACGGGCTTTCAGAGATAGTGGATAACTTTAAAAAGGTTGTTGATGTTGTGAATAAGATGGCTGAAGATCTTGCAGAAGCAAGGTTTAAAACCTATGATGAAACGCTTCTTCCGGGGGAATTGAGAGCAATTATAAGGAATATCAATCTTGCTTCTTGCGATATTAAAAAAGCCATGGATATGCTTGCATCTATTATGGAACAGGCTGACATACAGCAGGAGATAGATGTTGAAGCGTTTAAAGGTGATTTGAGGAAGGTTGGAGAGGCGGCTAATACATTTGCTCTTACTATGAGAAATATTATCAGAGAGATAAACAGGTTTGTTAACGAGCTTGAGAGCGGTAATTTAAGTATTAAACTTGATGATTCTAAATTTCCAGAGTCTCTAAAGACATTAAGAGATGCTCTTGTCGGTATTCAAAATACATTCTTGACCATAAAGGATTCTCTTTTACTTGCTACCCGTAAGCTTGCAAGCGGTAATCTTATGGTCAGAATGAACGAGAACGAACTGAAAGGAGATCTTAAAGAGATAGCTATTTCGTTTAACAAGGGGATAGAATCTTTTGGTAAATCTATAGGGCTTTCCATTGATACGCTTAAAAATGCTGTTTCTCTCCTTGAAAGTAAGGTTGACAGTCTTTCTGATGTTATGAAAAAGATTCTTTATCAAACAGATAAAACCAATATGATTTCTAAGTCCATAGAGAAGACATCTAAAGATATAGAAGCACTTGCAGGAGAGGTTCTTGAGCTTAATTCATTGTCTTCTAAGAATCTTCAGATTGTTGATGAAGCTGAAGATATTATTGATGAGATTAAAAAGCTTCTTGATGAGAGGACGAAAGAGCTTGGCTCTATTGTTGAGATTATCTTCCAGATAGCAACTCAGACTAACCTTCTTGCTCTTAATGCTGCCATTGAAGCTGCAAGAGCAGGTGAAGCAGGTAGGGGATTTGCAGTTGTTGCCGATGAGGTTAGGAAGTTGGCGCAGAAGGTTGTTTCAGCTACGGATCAGATAAAGGCAACGGTCTCTAACATAAACAAAGACATAAAAGAGAAGGTTATAGATAACGTCTCAAGGGCATTTGAGAATATAAAAGAGTCAATGGAGGAGCTGGAGAAGATAGTTGTTAAAGTTTCGGAAGAAGCAAAATCCGAGTCAGAGTCAATAGAAGAAGTTGCTAAAACTGTTAAAGAGGTTGCAGAGATAGCAACCAGAAACGTAGATGACCTTAAAGAGGTAGTTGAAGATATCAGCAGAGTTTCTGAGAAGATTAAAGAGCTTGAAGAAGAGTTAAACAGATTCAAAGTATAGAAATACAAGTTTGGTTCATATTTTTTGGGGGCACTCCCCTTTCTTTATTTGTGAAAAATTTGATAAACGAAAGTCTTCCCGGCAGAATACCGGGAAGATCTTTTATTCTATTATTTCAAGGACTGCTCTCTTACCGCTCTTTGCAGCAACTGAAGAGATTAATGTCCTTATTGCTTTTGCTGTTCTTCCCTGTTTACCGATTACTTTTCCAAGGTCTTTTGGGTCAACCTTCAGTTCAATAATTACAGTTCTTTCTCCTTCTGTTTCCACTACGTTTACGGCGTCCGGGTTGTCAACTAATTTTTTTACGATGCATTCAACTAACTCTTTTACTGCGGACATGGTCGCCTCCTATTTCCAGTATTACTGGATAGCTTGCTTGAGAAGTGCAGCAACTCTCTCAGTTGGCTGAGCCCCTTTAGCAATCCATTCTTTTGCTTTTTCAATATCAATTTGAAGTTCTTTTGATTTAGGATTATAAGTTCCGAGAATGTCAACAGCTTTGCCGTCTCTTTTTGACATACCCTCGGCAACAACAATTTTATAGATTGGAAGCTTTTTTCTTCCCATCTTCTTGAGTCTTATCTTTACCAACTTCTCTCCTCCTTAAAGACAGTTTTGTAAAAGGTAATTTTATACCAATCGTAATTTAATACAACCTTACATAAATGGGAAGGGGAATTTTCCACCTTTTTTTGCCATCTTTTTCTGCATCTTTTTCATCTGTTTCATCATCATTTTTGCCTGGGCAAATTGTTTAAGAAGAGCATCAACATCTTTTACACTTGTGCCGCTTCCTCTCGCTATTCTTCTTTTTCTGCTGGCGTTTATAATTGCATGGTTTCGCCTCTCTTCTGGTGTCATTGAGTTGATTATCGCTTCTATCCTTTTGAGCTTTTTGTCGTCTATTGCCTTGTCAAGCTGCTTGAGCATTTTCTGGCTGGAAAGCCCCGGGATCATCTTTATAAGCTGTTTTATAGGTCCCATTCTCTGTATCATTTCAAGCTGTTTTTTAAAGTCTTCAAGTGTAAACTCTCCTGATAGGAGCTTTTCCTGCATGGATAGGGCTTCTTCTTCGTCTATCACTTCCTGTGCCTTTTCGACAAGGCTTACAACGTCACCCATGCCCAGGATTCTTGATGCTACCCTGTCGGGATAAAACGGTTCGAAATCGTCTATTTTTTCGCCGACACCTGCAAATTTTATCGGTTTGCCTGTTACACCTTTTACAGAAAGTGCAACACCACCCCGTGCGTCTGAATCAAGCTTTGTAAGAACGATACCTGTCATGCCGACATTTTCATCAAAAGCTTTTGCTATGTTTACCGCTTCCTGTCCTGTCATGGCATCAGAGACAAAGAGAACTTCGTCGGGATGGATTCTTTCTTTTATCTCTTTTGCCTCCTTTAGCATCTCTTCGTCTATGTGAAGTCTTCCTGCCGTGTCAACTATTAGAACGTCGTATCCTTCTTTCTTTGCCTTTTTGAGAGCGTCTTCCGCGATCTTTGCAGCATCTTTTTCGTTCTCTTCAAGAAATACAGGAACACTTATCTGTTCACCCAATTTTTTAAGCTGAAGCATGGCTGCCGGTCTGTAAATGTCAACAGAGGTTAGGAGAACCTTTTTGCCCTGTTTTTTCAGCAGTTTTGCAAGTTTTGCAGATGTTGTGGTTTTACCTGAACCCTGAAGTCCTATAAGAAGGATTACCGAAGGCTTGCTTTTTAAGTTTAGAGGTTCTGCTTTTTCACCCAATGTTTTTACAAGTTCGTCGTGAACTATTTTAACAAGCTGCTGAACGGCAGTTACACCTTTTGTTACCTTTGCGCCTAAAGCCTTTTCTTTTATATCCTTTATGAAGTCAGATACAACCTTGTAGTTTACATCTGCTTCAAGGAGCGCAAGTTTTATCTCTCTCAGTCCTTTATTTAGAGTTTCCTCGTCAATTCTCCCCTTTTTCGCTATTTTGCCAATTGCAGACTGTATCTTTTCCGCAAGTGCGTCAAACATCTCTCCTCCGTTTTAAAAAGCGATTTCAGTCCCCGCCCTGCAATCAATAAATCTATCCTTAAATACTTCTTTGAAAACCTCTATTCCGTTATCTCCGGTACAGTGGCAGGGTGCAACAAATTCTGTCAGGTCTAAAAGTTTTTCGGCTGTTTTCTTAATGCTTGTGTCTTCTTTTTTATACATGTGGAATCCGCCTATTATCATGAATAGTTTTCTCTCGGCAAGTCTTACAGCTTCTTCTGCTATTTTTTCTATTCCAGGATGGGAGCATCCTGTTACCAGAATGCTTCCTTTTTCCGTTTTTGCTACCAGAGAGTGTTCGAAGGCAGGGTCTCTCATACCGGTGGGCATCATTCCTGTTGAGAAAATTCCGGGAGCTATTACTGTTGGATCATCAACCGGAATTACGATTCCTCTTTCTCCCACTTTTTCCTCGAAAAATTCTGCGTCGCTTTCCGGAACAAAAATGTCAACATGATAAACCTTTTTCATAACGGTTTTAAGTCCTCCGGTGTGGTCCCAGTGGTTGTGCGAAATGAATATACCGTCAATGTCTGAAAGGTTTATAGAAAGGGCTTCAGCGTTTCTCTCAAGTATTTCCGGTTTCGCACCGGTATCAAAAAGGATGTTGGTTTCTCCCTCTATAAAGGCGGAAAATCCCCAGTCTGGAGTTAGTTCTTTAAAAGCTCTGTTGTCGTATAAGATAACGATTTTCTCTGTCATTTCTAACCTCCCTGTGGAGTTCCATTATATATAATTCGTGCCCGGTTGCTTTGAAAGAGAAGTTTTCTTATATTTTTATCTCATCAACAATAATAAAATATTCCTTCTGCCCGGGTGGCGGAATTGGCAGACGCGCAGGACTCAGGATCCTGTGGTGGCAACACCGTGCGGGTTCAAATCCCGCCCCGGGCACCATTAATGGATTGAAATGTTGCTGAGAGTTTCATAATTTCATATAATATTACAGCTAACACTTTAGGGGGTAAATTAAGATGGAAGAGAAGAGATAGTTTCTGTTTTACTTTCCCGTAATATTAGGCAGGTGTTTTTGTTGTATTCAGGCGGGAAAGATGCATCTATACTTGCAGATTTAATCTCGGGTGTCCAATCTGTATATAGGTTTAATATTGATTTATATATGTTGACGGTGAAATTTCTGTGTATGGTTTATGATCCTTCTGACGAAACTGAAAGAAAAATAATAAGAAATTGTATTAGTTATTGGCAGAAGAGGGGATTTGAACACATATGGCTTGATGTTGAGGATTGTGATGATAGTATATTTAATGTTTATTAAGCTACTCCATGTGTTGCTTGTGAAATTGTCAAATCAGAGGTTCTATATAAGTTTATGCTTTCTTGTGAAGATACAGCTTTCTTGATTTCTCACACACTTGATGATGTTTTAGGTTATTTAATAGAGAGTTTATTTATCCTTATAAAATATGGGACTTGGGAAAATTTGTTAGAAGAAAATGAAAAAATGTTTCAAAGAATTGCATAATTGCAAAAGTCCTTTTCTTCTTAGCAGGAGCAGCTTTTAGTTTTTTTAAATTCTGTGTTGACCTTTTTAAAAAGAAAGAAAAACTTTCTGACGCTGTTAGATGTTGGGATTTTTCTGCTGTTTCTTCTAAAGTTTCGCTGTTTTCCATTTTTATCGTTGCTGCTCTTTTTGTTCTCTCTTTTATCTTTTCTTGGCGTGGATTTTTCCTCATTGTCTTTTTAAGGAAAGTGATGGAGAGCGGAAAATTGCTGTTTCTTTTTATTGTTTCTATTGTTATTTTCGGATTTGTCCTGCGTGTCTCCCTGATCTATGGAGCTTTAAGGTTTATGGCAGGCGCTGATCGCACTGTTTTGATGGGGCGTAAACTCAAAATAGTTGCCGAAGAAGATAGAGAGGGGATGTGGTTGTGGTGCGGTATGTTCTGGGGAATACTGCTGTTTATGAGGCTCTTTTGAAAAAGGACGGTGATAGTTTTAAAATTTTACAGTCCAAACGGTTTGTCGGAAGGTATAAAAATGGAACTGAGCCGTCTGATAAAGAACGCTAAGAAGATTGTTTTTTTTACAGGTGCTGGAATAAGCGCCGAGAGTGGAATTCCTACCTTCAGGGGGAAAGATGGTCTATGGAACAAATATTCTCCGTCTGAGCTTGCCGGTTGTGTCAATAATTTTGTGTAAACCATTAGGAGTACCTCCTGGAGAACATATCCTGAAGTTCTTCCTTAGCCTCA
>NZ_MOEN01000008.1 GCF_001968985.1 Desulfurobacterium indicum
TGAGGCTAAGGAAGAACTTCAGGATATGTTCTCCAGGAGGTACTCCTAATGGTTTACACAAAATTATTGACACAACCGCATCATAAAAGAGAACTCAAAGAAAGAATACATCAGAATAATGGAAGAATTTATCGAAAACAAAGCTGAAGGAATTATTTTAGGATGCACGGAAATAGGCCTTTTGGTCAAAAATGGAGATGTTCCGGTGCTGCTTTTTGATACCACATTTATACATGCCGAAGCAGCAGTAAAAGAAGCTTTAAGCTAAAAAGCTCTGAACAACTTTTTCGGCGGTTTCTCTTGCCAGTTTATCAATGGAAACAACCTCTTCTATAGTTTCCGGAGAGGAAAGGTTAAGTATATCCATTGTTTTTTCTATAACTTCCGGAATCGCTGTAAAAGGAATTTTCCCTTTCAGAAAACTGTTAACCGCCACTTCATCAGCAGCATTTAAGATTATTGGATATGGATAACCTCTATCCAGAGCTTCAAAAGCAAGCCTCAAACATTTAAACGTTTTCAAATCAGGCTTTTCAAATGTAAGAGACATTTCGTAAAACTCCATTCCAAGATTGTCAGGAAGCGGCAATCTTTCAGGATAGGAAAGAGCATAAGCTATCGGAATTCTCATATCCGGTTTTCCCATCTGGGCTATAAAAGAGTTATCACAAAATCTCACCATAGAATGGACAATACTCTGAGGATGAACAACCACTTTTATCTTTTCAACAGGAACATCAAATAACCAAACAGCTTCAATAACTTCAAGTCCTTTATTCATAAGAGTCGCCGAATCTATTGTTACCTTATTACCCATATCCCAGTTTGGATGGGAAAGAGCATCTTCAGGCTTTACATCTTTTAACTCTTCAAGTTTTTTACCTCTAAAAGGGCCTCCGGAAGCTGTAAGAATAATCTCTTTTATCTCTTCTTTTTTTCCTGATAGAAGTGCTTGAAATATCGCAGAATGTTCACTATCAACAGGGACTAGCTCCTTTGCTACAGCTTTAATGAATTTACCAGCACAGACAAGAGACTCCTTGTTGGCAAGTGCCACCCTTTCTGCCTTTTTCGCAGATTCAAACGTCGGAATAATTCCGGAAGCTCCAGATATAGCAGCAACAACAATATCAAAATCAATATCCTGTATTAAAGATTTTATCCCTTCTTCTCCAGAATAAAAGTCAACACCTACAGGCGTCTCAAGTTCTCCTTCAAACAGAGCAACAGCTTCAGGATTAAACTTTTCCATCTGTTTTTTTAGCTTCTCACTGTTTTTCCCGGCAACAAGTCCTGTAACCTTAAACCTTTCAGGAAACTGTCTGATAATATCAAGTGTGTTCTCTCCGATTGAGCCTGTAGAACCTAAAATCAGAACCTTCTTTGTGCCATTTCCCATCAAAGCCTCGCTAACAATTCAGCAACAGATTCTATCCTTTCCTGCTTGCCGGTTTCAAAACACTTCAAAGAGTAAAAACCGCCCTCCAATTCTTCATCGCCTATGATAACTACATATTTTACGTTTAACTTATTGGCAAGCTTAAACTGAGATTTAAAACTACCTTGCCTATGATCTATCTCTGCATAGAATCCTTTATCTCTTAAAGTTTTAACAAGTTTAAGTCCCTCTAAATAGGCTTTTTCTCCTCCGGTTACGACAAAAAGACCTTTTCTCTCTTTCTCTTCATCAGGAAGGAGAAGCATTATTCTGTCAATACCCATTGCAAAACCGAGAGCCGGAACATCACCACCGCCGAGCTCTTTTATCAAATTATCGTAGCGACCACCTGCCAAAACGGTACTTTGAGCTCCTAAATTTTCAGATTTAAACTCAAAAACGGTTTTTGTATAGTAATCAAGACCTCTCACGATGAAAGGATTGTGAACAAAAGGAACATCAAGCTCTTTAAGTAAAACTTTAAGTCTCTCAAAATGTTCCCTGCACTCATTACAAAGATAATCTGTTATTAAAGGTACCTCTCTAACAACTTCTCTGCAGGACTCGTTTTTACAATCAAGAACTCTCAAGGGATTTCTTTCAAGTCTGCTCTGACAATCTTTACACAAACTCTCTTTTTTAGATGAGAGATACTCAATTAATGCTCTCCTGTAATTCGGTCTGCACCTTTCACATCCGATAGAGTTAATCTCAAGAGTAAACTTAACATCTAATGCTTTTAAAATTTCTGAAGCGAGAAGTATAACCTCCGCATCCGCTCCGGGAGAAGAAAGACCAAAAACTTCACATCCCGCCTGGAAAAACTGTCTATTCCTCCCAGCCTGAGGCCTTTCGTAACGAAACATAGGACCTATGTAAAACCACTTTGTAAAAGGTTCTTTCACATAAATACCGTGCTGAATGTAAGCCCTCACGGCAGAAGCTGTTCCTTCAGGTCTCAGAGCTATCTTTCTGCCACCCCTATCTTCAAAAACATACATCTCTTTCTGAACAATATCCGTTGTTTCTCCAACACTTCTTAAAAACAGCCCCGCTTCTTCAAAAACGGGAAGAATAACCTCTTTAAAACCGTAAACCTTTACCTTTTCTTTAAACGTCTCAGCAATTTTTTCAAATTTTTCACTTTTAGGCGGTATTACGTCCTCAACACCTCTAACCGTCTTAAATTCCATAATCCTCTACAACCTCCACCCCTTCCGTGTAACAAAACCTATCACCGGCATCACCAAGACCCGGCATAATATAACCTTTATCGTTCAAACATCTATCAATTGAAGCCGTGAAAATTTCAACGCCAGAAAACGCCTCAAGCTTTTCAATTCCTTCCGGTGCACTTACCAGAGAAACAAATTTTATCCTATCAGGTTTTACATTTAATCCCAAAAGCTTACCTATTACACATGCAGCCGTCCCGCCGGTAGCAAGCATGGGATCAAGAATAAAGTAAAAGGCATCTTTAACAACAGGCACTTTAAAGTAATATAGGTTTGGTTCCAGTGTTTCCTCATTCCGATAAACACCAGCAAATCCTATTCTTCCCCTTTCATAAAGCGAAATGGCAGGATGAAGCATCAAAAGCCCTGCTCTCAAAATGGGAACAAATACAATATCAACGTTCAGAACATCAGCTTTAACACCACTTTCAACAGGCGTATCTACAACAACCGAATCAACAGGAAGATTAGATAAAGCTTTTGATATCAAAACCGAAGTAAGTTTTTCTGCAGCTTTGCGAAAAGAAACACCATCACTTTTTCTATCTCTTAAAACAGTAAGAAGGGAAGATGTAAAGCTATTTTTAACCTCGGTTATCATTGAATAACTTCCCCTAAAACAGCCGTGTAGAAACTATTTTTATAATCTCCGCTCAAAATATCATAAGTCTCTTTCGCTTTATCCTTTTTACCATTTGAAAGGTAGTAGA
The DNA here is from genome assembly GCF_001968985.1 of Desulfurobacterium indicum. NCBI lineage: Bacteria > Pseudomonadati > Aquificota > Aquificia > Desulfurobacteriales > Desulfurobacteriaceae > Desulfurobacterium > Desulfurobacterium indicum. The sequence goes on from NZ_MOEN01000008.1 coordinate 3,384, forward strand.
TTGTTAAGTAGTAAAGCCCGGCAGGATATGTCCAATCCTTATCCCTCGAAAGTGAGGCAAACTTTTGAACTGCCATTTCGCCCTTCCCGTCTTTCATCATAAAAATACCATCTTCCAACTTTGCAGCAGGAGAAAGCGTAAAGCTTTTAACGCCTTCTAACTTTTTAATATAAGATACATCATTTGCCAACTTTCCATACAGAAAAGCTCCTGCTTTCCCGGAAGGTGCAGAAAAATATTTATCGGCAGCCTCTTTAAAATACTTCTCGGCTTCTTTCTCATTGCCATTTTCGAGGGCAATCATTCCTCTATCAAAAATAGACGCTGCTTTCATCTCCAGACTATTTTTATACCATTTATAACCAAAATAACTTCCGCCTAAAATTACCAGAGCTGCAAGAACAGCGACAAACTTAGAAGCATGCTCCTGAAAAAATGCAACAACTTTATAAACATCATCAACCATCATCTCGGCTTCCGGAGTATCAACAGGAGCCGGTATATCAATGTGCTTTTCTATTTTTGCTTTCTTTTTCTTTTTATCTCTTCCGTAAGATTTATAAGGCGGCTTTTTCATTCCCCATTTTCCTCCTGACCATTTCCTCAGACGTTGCAAAAGCCATTTCTACCTCACGCATTGTAAGTCCTGCACCAAGACCAACTTTCATAGCGAAAGCTCTATCTATCAAATCGGAAGGTGCATGAGCATCAGTATTTATAACAAATCTAACACCAACTTCTCTACCAATTTTCACAACGTATCCATTGGTTATATTATGCCCTTTTCTTGCAGTTATCTCAATAGCTACACCATTTTTAGCCGCCATCTCAAGTATCTTCAAATCCACAAGTCCAGGATGAGCAAGAATATCGGCTCTACCCTCAATTGCTGCCAGATTTGTTCCCTCAGCCACCGGCTCGACTACTGTCTCACCGTGAACAACAACAACTTTAGCTCCTTCGTTTCTGCACTTCTCTATCAATTCCGGAATTTTAACAGGTGGAACATGAGTTATCTCCACACCAGGAAGAACAACTATGTTCGTATTTTCAGTGAGAATCTCAACTGTTTTTAGAAGATTTTCAATAATAAACTGATAATTGGAGTAATCTGCATGGTCAGTTATGGCTATCGCTCTGTAACCTAAAAACTCGGCACGCCGAACAAGTTCGGAAGGAATAAGCTCACCGTCACTAAAAACCGTATGAGTATGAAGATCTATCATTTCTTCCTCTTTAAGAAAGTTCTTCCACAACTATATTAACATTTGTATAGATACATATACTTCCAGCTATTTTTAGAGATTTTTCAACAATCTCTCTTGCCGACAAATTGGTATTCTCATAAAGGGCAGTAGCAGCCGCCTGAGCATAAGCACCACCTGAGCCTATCGCCATAACGGGAATGTCAGGCTCTATCACATCCCCATTACCAGAAATAAGTAGTATCCTACTCTTATCTGCAACAAGAAGCATCGCTTCAAGACGCCTCAAAACTCTATCGGTTCGCCAATCTTTTGCAAGCTCAACAGCAGACTTTAAAAGATTACCGCCGAAGGAAGTTAACTTGGATTCAAATCTCTCAAGAAGGGAAAAAGCATCGGCAACAGAACCGGCAAATCCAACCAGAACATTACCGTTATATATTTTCCTAACTTTTCTGGCACCGTTTTTAAACACAGTGTTTCCCAGAGTAACCTGACCATCACCGGCCATGGCTACTTTTCCATCCTTTATAACGGCACAGATAGTAGTACCGTGAAAAGTCTCACTCATAAAGACCTCCAGGATAATATCTTCTCCTTATCATACCTCCGACAAGCTGACCAACAACCGCCGTAGCAATAAGAATAGGAGCAAATTTTATACTGATTCCAAGCAAAATCCTGCAGGCTATTATAAACGGTATAGGAAGGTGAATGTATAGAAACCACTTTTTTGAAAACTTCTCCGTCGTTTCTCTCAACCAGCCAAAAGGTAAATTTAAAACAAGTGTGAGAAGAATCACAAAAAGCAATTTTTCAAACATGCTTTTTCCTCCTTTCAAATGTAGTTAGGGAAAAATTATTAACATTCCCTAACTATGTCAATTGCAACTCATTATCAATCTTTCCAAAAAGAAGGCATAAAGATCGCAAAAAGTGCAAATATCTCAAGTCTTCCAAGTATCATTTCTATGGAAAGCATGAACTTCTGCCAGTCGGCAAAAAAGTGATAGTTTCCGGCAGGACCTGTCTTTAAAAGGCCTGGACCGGAACAACTAGCGCAGGCAATTGAAGATGAAAATGCAGTTACAAGATCAGTGCCATTTAAACAAAGAAGGATTCCCACAATCACAGTAATAAATGTAAAAGCCGCTCCAAAAGCCCATATTGCATTAAGAGCAGAAAAATCAAGAGTTTTACCGTCCAGTTTAATCCTGTAAACAAGTCTTGGATGTGCAGTTTTTTTCAACTCACCATATATGGATTTTCCCAGAGCAACAAGTCTGAACTGTTTTAAACCACCTGCTGTTGAACCTGAAACACCGCCCAAAAACTCCAGAATAATAAGCACCGCTAAAACAAATGTCGGCCAATGAGTGTAATCCGTAGAAGAGAAACCTGTTGTAGATGCTGAGTTAATAACTTGAAATATACTGTATCTTAGAGCCTGAAGGGGATTATAAAATCCGTCAACAGTCAGAATAAAAGCACATAGAACAATGGCAATTCCAAGAATTGTAAAGTAAAGCTTGTTCTCTTCCGATTTAAAGAAAACCCTCCAGTTTTTTGTTCTGTAAAGGTGATACCAGTTAAGAAAATTAACAGAACCAAAAACCATAAACAGAGCAACTACCATCTCTATAAAAACACTGTGATAGCTCCCTATACTGCTGTTTTTAACGGAAAAACCACCGGTTGCTATCGTGCAAAACGCATGGTTAACGGCATCAAAAAGAGGCATTCCACCAATAACAAGAAGAAGAATTTCAGCAAGAATCAAACCGTTATAAATAACAAAGATTATTCTTGCGACCTCTTTCACTTTTGGCTTTAATTTCTCCTCTACTGCTTTAGAAGCCTCAAACTTCATCATTTGCATACCGCCAGAACCAAGGGCTGGCAAAAGTGCAATAGCAAAAACGACAAACCCAAGACCGCCAACCCAGTTTGTAGTGGAGCGCCAGAGCAGTAAACTTTTCGGCATAGCTTCCACATTTGTTAGTATGGAAGCTCCCGTTGTCGTAAAACCGGAAACAGATTCAAAGTAAGCCTCTATGAAGTCAGGAATAGCACCGTTTATCCAGTAAGCCATCGCCGAAATGGCGGGGAATATGAGCCATATGAGAGATATAGATAAAATCGCCTCTTTAAGTGTCAAATCATCTTTTACTTCTATCTGATAGGCAAGAAGATATATTGAACCTACAAGAAGAAACGGATAGATAAAATCCATAACCTGTCCATCACCTACAACCAGAGAATAAGTAGCCGGAATCAGAAGAGAAAGAGACATGTAGAAAAGAATTGAAACAACAACCTTAAAGACCACTACTAAATCAATACCCTTCACTTTCATCACACTACCTCTGCCTTATACATATAAGAATATCTCCTTTTTTAACAACAGTGTCTCCACCAACTACCTGAATATCATTATCCCTTTTAAGAGCAAGAACCAATGGACATTCTTTACACTTTATTTCAGCTATCTGTTTACCATCCCACTCTTCACCAACCCGCATTTCAAGAATCTCTATATTTTCTCTTAACTCAAAAACATCAAGAAGACTTTTACTGCTAAGAGTAGTATAGACACGGCTTGCCAGCAATTTCCTGGGAACTATAGGTGTATCAATGCCGATTGATTCTATGATGTTCTCATATTCGGAATGGGCTATTAAAGCGGCCGCTCTTTTTGCTCCCAACTTTTTGGCAAGAATACAAGAAAGAACGTTGTTCTCTTCGTCTTCTGTTATAGCTATCACCAAATCGGCTTTATCAATACCTTCCGATTTAAGAAGCTCAACATCCGTAACTTCACCGTGAAGAACATCAATATTCGGAAACTCTCCGGCTGTCTCTTCACATTTCTGTAAATCAGGTTCAACAAGCTTTATCTTCAATCCTTCAAAATCACTTATCCTTTTAAGAAGCTCAACCGTAAACTTTGAATACCCAAGTATAAAAGCAAGTTTAACTGGCTCGGCATTTTTAAGGAGATGTTCCTGAAACATCTTCACATCTTCTTCTTTTATTACGAAGAAAAGAGAATCTCCAGGATAAACTATTGTATCACCATCCGGAACAGTGACTTTTCCGTCTCTTTCCAAAGCGGCAATAGTAAACGGAATCAACCTTCTTAAAGCCTGAAGCTCTTTTATCTGCTTACCTGCGAAAATATCTTCAGAAGAAACCATATAATTCAAAAGAATTAATTTACCTTTCTCAAAACGCACAACCGAACGGGCAAACGGAAATCTAATAGTATCAATAATTTTTGTTATGACCTCTGTTAGAATGTTAACCGGTTCAACACCGAGTAATTCTTTAATCGGAGGAGCTGCAAAAGCATTTTTACTAACTCTTATAATTATCTTGTCTTTCTTGAAAAAAGACTTCAAAATTGCCGCTATCGCTATATTCCTTTCATCACTGTCTGTCACAACAATAAAAAGTTCAAAATCTTTTACCTTATCCAGACATCTAACTTCTGTAGCATCACAATCAATTCCCATTATGTCAAGAGTTGATGTTAAGTCTTCTATCTTGGCACCATTTTTATCTATAACTGCAATCTCATAACCTGAAACCGAAAGTTTTTTTGCAAGGGAGCTACCAACAACACCAGCACCTATGATACAAACCTTTTTCATCTTTCACCTCGACCAAAACTCTTATATAATTGCCTATTATGCCAGAAAATAAAAGTATAGGAAAATCATTTCTAATTGTAGCATTATCTATATTTTCAAGCAGAGTATTTGGCTTGCTAAGAGATGTCGTCATAGCATCAACTTTCGGTGCCGGACGGGCAACAGATGTATTTTTTGTAGCTTTCAGAATCCCAAACATGTTAAGAAGAGTATTTGCAGAAGGAGCATTCAGTTCAGCTTTTACGCCAGCTTTTGCAAAAAAACTCCAGATTAGCAAAGAAGAAGCCATAGAATTTGCCTCAAGATTCTTTTTTATTCTTTCAATATCTCTTATCACGGTCGTAATTATTGGAGAAATATTTGCCCCTCTAATAATAAAAGTTATAGCACCGGGATTTTCAGGAGAATTTGAAAAGCTTGCTATCTCTTTAACAAGAGAAATGTTCCCTTACATATTTCTGGTAAGCCTTGTAGCCTTTTTCGGCGGTATACTGAACGGATACGAGCATTTTTTTGCACCGGCTTTTTCCACAGTCCTTTTTAACATTTCGCTTATACTCTGTGCAATATTTTTGAAAAATAAGCTTAATATCCATGCACTCGCTCTCGGTGTTGTAATAGGTGGATTTTTGCAGGTGCTTCTTCAACTCTATTTCCTCAAAAGAGAGGCATTTGTTCCTAAACCAATACCGGAAATTGATGAAGATGTCAAAAAAGCACTAAAAAACATCATTCCGGGAATATTCGGATTCGGTGTAAGGCAACTTTCCATGCTGGCAGATACCATTATTGCCTCTTTTTTAGCTGCCGGTGCTATCTCCTATCTTTACTACGCAAACAGATTTGTTCAGTTACCTCTCGGAATATTCGCGATAGGCCTGTCTCAAGTGCTTCTTCCAAAACTTGCCAAAACATTCAAAGATGAAGATGCATTCAGGTATAACCTAACAATAGGACTCAGATTATGCGCAATGATAATAATCCCCTCAACCATAGGCCTTCTCTTTTTCGGGAAACCCCTGATTGATATAGTTTTTCACCACGGTAAATTTACAGTAAAAGATTTGAACGCAACCTACTATGTGCTGTGTGGATACGGAATCGGCCTTCTGTTTTATTCCTTTGAAAAAATCCTGGTAAACGCTTTCTACTCCCTTGACGATTACAGCTATCCTGTTAAAGTCGGAGCCGCAACCCTTATATTTAATATAATCGTGAACATAATCCTCTGTTTTGAACTTAACCTCGGAGCCGCAGGATTGGCTCTTGGCACGGCAATGACTTCTTTGCTAAATGTTGTTTTTTTAATAAGAAAACTTGAAAAAAACGTTTCTTTTATAGATAACTGGTTAAAAGGAAACTTCAAATACTTACTCTTATCTCTTCCCATAATTCCAGTTGCAATTTACGGCACAAGAATATACTTTCAGTTTGCGTCACCACCACTAAAAATTACAACCATAGCAGTAACCATATTAACAGCTGCGACTGTTTATTTTGCAACACTTGCTCTAACAGGTGACAAAATCGCGTTGAAATTAATAAGGAGGCAATAAATGCATCCAATACTTTTCAAGATAGGCCCCTTCACCGTCTACACTTTCGGCGTAATGGTAGCAATCGGTATCATCTGCGGGTACTTCATTTTAATTAAACTCGGAGAAAAAGAAGGAATAAACACAAATGATCTTTCAGATCTTATGATCTGGACTGTTATCTCCGGTTTTATTGGAGCGAGAATTTTCTTCTTCCTGTATAATCCACAATACCTTCATCCTATATGGAGAATATTTTATTTCTGGGAAGGTGGACTTGTCTGGTATGGCGGATTTTTATTCGGATTCATAACCGCTCTTTACCTTGCAAAAAAGAAAAACATTCCCATATGGAAAACAGCTGATATTGCAGTAATAGCCGGTGAAGTCGGACTTGGTTTTGGAAGAATAGGTTGCACGATGGCAGGATGCTGCTACGGTAAAGTTTGCCACTCACGATTTGCCATTGTGTTTAAAGACCCCCACTCAGCTGCACCTCTTAATATTCCTCTTTATCCAACAGAGCCTATATCTTCTGCGGCAAACTTCCTCATAGCCGGAATACTATATCTACTTTACAGGAGAAGAAAAGCACCAGGAGAAATATTTGGCTTTTACTTCATTCTTTACGGAATTTTTAGATTCCTGATTGAATTCTGGAGAGCAACACCAAAAACATATTTTGGCACTTTAAGCAATAACCAGATAATGAGTATCTTCATGATTATCCTGGGAATAGCACTGGTGATATATAGAAGGAAAGCCTTCAAAGAAGTATAATTGATTTCTCAAGGAAAAACTCAAAACTGGAGGAGAAAAAATGGCTCAACGCTATGCCTACTTTGAAGGTAAATTCGTTCCAATAGAAGAAGCAAACATAAATATTCAAACAAACTCTTTTCACTACGGAACAGCCGTTTTTGAAGGAATCAGAGCATATTGGAACGAAGAAAAGCAACAACTTTTCGGTTTATTTTTTAAAGAACACTATGAAAGAATGCTGGCAAACTGCAAAATACTGAATTTTCAGGTGAATAAGACTGTCGATGAACTTGTTGATATAACCGTTGAACTTCTTAGAAAATGCGAACACAAAGAAAACGTCTACATAAGACCAATCGTTTACTTCCCTAACCTTCAAATTTCACCAAAACTCATAGGCTATGACACCGAACTGGCAATTTACACCGTTCCACTTGGCGATTACCTTGATACAAAAAAAGGATTAAAAGTTATCACATCATCTTTCCACAGAATTAACGACTCTATGATTCCTGCAAGATGCAAAGTTGCAGGAGCTTATGTAAACAGTGCTTTTGCAAAAACAGAAGCAATCAGAGCCGGTGCAGACGAAGCAATAATGCTCAACCCTGACGGAACAGTTGCGGAAGGAAGCGCGGAAAACCTGTTCATTATAAGAAACGGCGTTGCAATAACTACACCTTCATACAGCAACATTCTTGAAGGAATTACAAGAAACGCAATAATAAAACTTCTAAAAGAAGAATTAGGTGTTCCTGTGGAAGTAAGACCAATGCTAAGAAGCGAACTTTACATAGCAGACGAAGCCTTCTTTACAGGAACAGGAGCACAGGTTGCACCAATTGCAGAGATAGACGGAAGAATTATCGGAACTGGAGAAGTCGGAGAGATAACCTCAAAACTTCAAGACCTTTACTTCAATATAGTGAAAGGCAACGTTAGTAAATATAGCGATTGGCTCATTCCTATATACTAAGAAAACGGGGCTACGCCCCGTTTCTATTTACATTGAAATTATCCTGTGTCTGCCTTAAAATAGTCTTGTAATTCAATTACCAACAGGCGGTGATTATGAAAGTTGCTGTTGTCCAAATAAACACTGTTTTGGGAAACTTAGAAAAGAATATAGAAAAAATCTGCCAGTTCGTAGAGAAATGCATAGAAAAAGGAGTAAGTATCTGCCTGTTTCCAGAACTTTCTATGACAGGTTACTACCTTCAAGACATAACATCTGAAATAGCAATAAAACCGGACGATGAAAGACTATCACCTTTAAAAAGACTGAGCAGACACATCGGAATAATAGTTGGCGGTATAGAAGAGTCAGAAGAACATATCCTTTATAACTCTGCTTTCTTTATAGAAGATGGAGAAGTAAAACACATACACAGAAAAGTTTATCTGCCGACATACGGGATGTTTGATGAAGCCCGCTTTGTCGGTGCAGGAAATAAGTTTGAAACTTTCGCTATGTGTGGCTTTAAATCAACAATTCTCATATGTGAAGACTGCTGGCATTTCTCTTCCATTTATATACCATTTCTAAAAGGAACAAAACTTATATTTGTCCAATCTGCCAGCCCCGGCAGGGGCTATAGAGAAAACCGCATGTTCGGCAACTCAAAGATATGGAAAAATATGGGAGAATTTTACTCCCGGCTTACAGGCTCATACTTTATCTATGCAAACAGAGTCGGTGTTGAAGACGGATTCGTTTTCTCAGGAAACTCATTTATATGCGATCCCTATGGTAACATCGTGAATGAAGGAACAACATTTGAAGAAGAAATAATTACTGCCGACATAGAACCATCTTTGATACGTTCTGCAAGAATAAATCTTCCTCTGCTGAGAGACGAGAAACCCTGGTTAATTGAAAAAGAACTAAAAGCCTTTCTGGAAGGAAAAAAATGAAAGAAAAACTAATAGAAATTTTAAAGATAAAAGACAAAAAATTCATCATGAACGTCCTTACCACTTTCATAAAACAAGAAATAGAAAAAGCGGGATTTAAAAAAGCCGTTATCGGCGTAAGCGGCGGCGTTGACTCTGCCCTTTCTGCATTTTTGACGGTAAAAGCCCTCGGTAAAGATAACGTCATACTGATATCAATGCCTTATAAAGAAAGCTCTAAATCTTCAGTTGAAGACGCCAGACTGGTGGGAGAAGTTCTCGGTGCAGAATTTCACGAAATAGACATAACACCTCAAATAGATGCATACTTCAAAAGATTTCCTGAAGCATCAAAACTAAGACGCGGTAATAAAATGGCCAGAGAGAGAATGTCTATTCTCTACGACCTTGCTTACGACAGCAATGCCCTTGTTATAGGAACAAGCAACAAAAGTGAACTCTTAATAGGCTATTCTACTCGCTGGGGAGACAACGCACACGACATCAATCCACTCGGCGACCTTTACAAAACACAGGTGTGGGAACTGGCCGAATATATCGGTGTCCCTGAAAGAATAGTTAAAAAGAAACCCTCCGCAGACCTATGGCCGGGACAAACAGACGAAGGAGAAATAGGCTTTTCATACTATCTACTTGATCAGATATTAGTTGCATACGTTGACCTGAAGATTAAAAAGGAAGAAATTATAGCCTTCGGATATGAGCCTGAAATAGTAGAAAAGGTTATGAGAATGATTCAACGTTCACAATACAAGAGAAAATTACCAATTATATGCAAAATAGCTCAGAGGACGGTAGACAAAGACTTCCTCTATTTCAGAGATTGGGGGATATAGTTATGTTAGTTGATTTCAAGGAGCTTGGCGAATTTGGTGTTAGGGAACTGCTTAAACGCGGTGCCGACTTTGCTGATCTGTTTTTTGAAAAGAAATTTACATTCGTTGCAAAGTGTGAAGAGAATCGTATTGAGAATATATCCAACGGAATAGAAATTGGCGTTGGGATTAGAATGATAAAAAACGGTAAAACTTACTACGGTTTTACCAACGAGATAACCCAAAAATCTATTCTTTCTGTAATAGAAAATCTGGCAATAGCATCAACGTCTGAAAAAGAAATATCACTTGATATGAGAATCAAAGACAAAAGATATCCGGAAATAGTTGACGGAGAAATAGACTTTACCATACCCGTAGAAAATAAAATTATGCTCTTAAGAAGAGCCAATTACAGAGCAAGAGAATGTGGAGACAGAATCAAACAGGTAACGGTAATGCTGAAAGACTCTATTCAAGAAGTTGTAATTGTCAACTCTCTCGGAAATATCGTTGAGGATGTAAGACCAAGAGTTGTATTCTACGTTCTTGTCGTGGCATCCGATGGAAGAACTCTTCAAACAGGTTATGAACCTGTCGGCCATCTCGGTGATTACTCCATTTTTGAGAAAATAACACCGGAAGACATCGCCCTGAAAGCAGCCGAAAGAGCCATAAAGATGCTCTCCGCAAAACCGGCTCCTGCCGGAACGTTTCCGGTAGTGATATCTTCAAAAGCAGGCGGAACGATGGTTCACGAAGCCGTAGGTCACGGACTCGAAGCAGACCTTGCAAACCAGGGACTTTCAGTCTATTCAGGCAAAATCGGAGAAAAAGTGGCCTCTGACCTTGTAACCGTTGTTGACGACGGAACGCTCAAAGGGAAATACGGCTCTTCAGGATATGACGACGAAGGAGTAGCAACGGCAAAAAACGTCCTGATAGAAAACGGAATCCTCAAGGGATTTATGTATGATTATCTTCAAGCGAGCAAAGCAAACCAAAACCCGACAGGCAACGGAAGAAGAGAGTCATACATGCATGTGCCCATCCCGAGAATGACAAACACCTTTATAGCACCGGGGCACGACGATCCGGAAGACATTATCAATGACACAAAAGAAGGAATCTTAGTTGTAAAAATGGGTGGCGGCCAGGTTAACACAATAAACGGAGACTTTGTATTTGAAATTTCTGAAGGATATATGATAGAAAACGGAAAGGTAACACATCCAATAAAAGGTGCATCACTAATAGGAAACGGACCCGCTGTTCTTCAAAACATAGATGCGGTTGGAAACGATCTCGGATTTGCCATAGGAACCTGCGGAAAGGACGGACAGGGAGTTCCCGTTTCAGATGCACTACCAACAATCAGGATAAAAGAGATGACAGTAGGCGGAACTAAAAGCTGACACTTGAAATATCAACGTAAGAGTATATAATTACTACCGTTTAACTTTCGAAGGAGGCGATTGGCATGCCAAAGATTAAAACACGCAGGTCAGCAGCCAAGAGAGTAAAGATAACTGCTACCGGAAAGGTGAAGCACTGGCATCCTAACAAGGGCCACATCCTCACCAAGAAAAGTAGAAAGAGAAAGAGAAGACTCAGAAAGGCAGATTACCTCACAGGTGCTCAGGCTGCAAACTACAGAGAGTTAGTGCTCTACAAGTAAGTGATGCAACCGGGCATAAGCCAGAAGGCGCCCGTAGCTCGCTAAAAGGAGGAAAAAGATGAGAGTAAAGACAAGCCCAAGGAAGTACAGAAGGAAAAAGCTTAAAAAGCTAACCAAAGGTTACTTCGGTGCAAAGCACAAACTTTACAGAACAATGAAAATCCAGGTAATGAAATCCCTCTTCTACGCTTACAGACACAGAAGAGAAAGAAAGAGAGAATTCAGAAGACTCTGGATCGCAAGAATTAACGCTGCAGTAAGACAGTTTGACCTTAACTATAGCAGATTCATCAACGGTCTAAAAAAAGCTGGCATAGAGCTTGACAGAAAAGTCCTTGCGGACATTGCCGTTAGAGATCCGGAAGGCTTCAAAGCCTTAGTTGAAAAAGTTAAAGCTGCTCTTTAAATTTGGCGGGGAAGGCTCTTTCTTCCCCCTTAAATTTTATTCAGGATAGAGGGGAAAATGAACCTTGAAACACTTAAAGAACTTAAATCAAAATTTATAGAAGAACTCTCAAAAATAGAAAATCTAAAAAATCTTAATGAATTAAGAGTCAAATATATTGGAAGAAAGGGAGAAGTAACATCTCTCCTAAAAAGAATTCCGGAACTTCCCCCTGAAGAGAGAAAATCATTCGGAAAAGCCTGTAACGAACTAAAAAAAGAGATAGAATCACTGCTCCAAAACAAAATAAACGAACTTAAAGCAAAAGAAAAAGAAGAGAGGTTAAAAAAAGAGTTTATTGACATAACCCTTCCCGGAAGAAAAATTCCTTCAGGAGCCCTCCACCCTATAACAAAAACTCTGGCAGAAATAACAAAAATATTTACATCTATGGGCTTTGCTATTGCAAGCGGTCCTGAAATAGAAACTGACTTTTATAATTTTGAAGCTCTCAACATACCTAAAGGTCACCCTGCAAGAGAGATGCAGGACACCTTTTACATAAAAGATGAAGTTGTTCTAAGAACCCACACTTCACCTGTCCAGATCAGAGTAATGGAATCCACAAATCCACCGATACAGATAATAGCTCCTGGAAAAGTTTATAGAAAAGATGCAGACCTAACACACACCCCTATGTTCCATCAGGTTGAAGGACTCATGGTTGATACATCAGTAACATTTGCAGACTTAAAAGGTGTTCTTGAACTTTTCTTGAGAGAATTCTTCGGTTCTGAAACAAAAGTTAGATTTAGACCAAGCTTCTTTCCATTTACAGAACCAAGTGCCGAAGTGGATATTGGCTGTGTAATATGCGGCGGCAAGGGCTGTAAGGTATGTAAAGGAACAGGATGGCTTGAAGTTCTTGGCTGCGGAATGGTTGATCCTGCAGTATTCAAGGCTGTAAACATTAATCCTGAAGTCTACCAGGGGTTTGCTTTCGGAATGGGCGTTGAAAGGCTAACGATGCTTAAATACGGAATAGATGACCTAAGACTTTTCTTTGAAAACGATCTAAGATTTATAAAACAGTTCAAAGGGTTGGAAGTATGAGAATAACATATAACTGGTTAAAAGAGTTCATAGACATTGACGACCTATCTCCGCAGGAAGTTGCGGACATCATGACCGACATAGGAATAGAGGTTGACTCTGTTACTTATGCCGGAAAAGACATAGAAAAAGTAGTAATAGGAAAAATACTAACCATTGAAAAGCATCCAAACGCCGACAAGCTAAAAATCTGTCAGGTTGATGTTGGAGACACTGTTCTTCAAATCGTAACAGGTGCCGACAATATATTTGAAGGCGCTATTATCCCGGTAGCTCTTCACGGCTCAAAACTGCCGATAGGTATAAGAATTAAAAAAAGCAAGCTGAGAGGCGTAGAATCAAACGGGATGCTATGCTCAGAGGAGGAACTGGGTCTCACCACTCACTCCGAAGGTATAATGATTCTTCCTGAAAATGCAGGACTTCAGATCGGCGAAGACGCAGTAAAAGCTTTAGGTCTTGATGACTGGATAATTGAATACGAAATAACAACCAACCGCCCGGACGCTCTAAGTATACTTGGTATTGCAAGAGAACTTAAAAGCGTATTGGGCAGAGAAGTTGTACTGCCAGAAACTTCTTTCTCAACCATTGATGAAAATGCTTTAGACGCTCTTACACTTTCAGTGAAAGACGAAGTTGCCTGCCCCAGATACGACGGATTCGTTGCAAGAAACGTAAAAGTCAAACAGTCACCTCTTTTTATGCAGATGAGACTTTACAAGGTAGGTTTAAGACCTATTAACAATGTCGTTGATATAACAAATTACGTCCTATACGAAGTAGGACAACCTATGCACGCTTTTGATGCCGACAAGCTAAAAGAAAACACTATAATTGTTAGAAAAGCAAAAGATGGTGAAACTATCGTAACTCTTGACGGTGTTGAAAGGAAGCTCTCCTCCGAAGACCTTGTAATAGCAGACGCAGAAAAACCTGTAGCCCTTGCAGGTATAATGGGTGGCGAAGATTCAGGAGTAACTTTCAATACGGAAAGAATTGTCCTTGAAAGTGCTCACTTTGAACCTTTAACAATCAGAAAAACGGCAAAGAGGCTCGGTATATCAACAGACGCATCTTATAGATTTGAAAGAGGCGCAGACATAGAAGCAACCATCTTTGCAGCGGAAAGGGCACTCTATCTCATCCAGAAGTACGCCGATGCTGAAATCTACTCCGGCGTCGTCGAATTTTATCCAAAACCTTACACACCAAAAGTAATTGTATTCAATCCGGAAAGAGTTAAAAAGCTTATTGGAGTTGATATTCCACCGAGGAAATCCTTCGAAATTCTTAACTCTTTGGGCTTCCCTGTTAAAAAAGAACAGGACTACATAATTGTAAAAGTCCCTTCATGGAGAAAGTATGATGTTTCAAGGGAAGTTGATCTTATAGAAGAAGTTGTCCGCATATACGGAATGAAAAAGATAGAAAGCACATACCCACTTATGCACTCAAACATAGAAAGGCCCCGTAGATTTGACAACATAATGAAAACGAAAGAGTTTTTATCTACAAAAGGACTGAACGAAGCAATAAACTACAGTTTCATCGGAAAGAAACTTTACGACGCCTTCGGCCTTGATTTTGAAAATCTCATCAAAATATCCAACCCCTTATCAGAAGAATGGGTTGGGATGAGGGATCTTTTAACGCCTTCTCTTGTCAACAACTGTGCTCAAAACGTCAAAAGAAACGAAAAGAACGTTGCGCTCTTTGAAGTCTCTGTCGTATTCAAAAACACAGGGAAAGAGCTTCCAGACGAAAAACTCCATGTCGCGTTTTTACTGTCAGGTAAACTTCCCGAAGACATATATAGAGAAAGGGACGTTGACTTTTACGATATCAAAGGCATCGCCGAAGAACTTATCGAATATTTCGGACTAAAAGCTGAATTTGAAAGAGCAGAAGAAAAGTTCCTTCACCCGGGACAATCTGCAAAAATTTTAGTAAACGGTGAAGAAATAGGATTTATAGGAAGAATCCATCCTGACGTTGAAGAAAAGATGGAAATAAAACAACCTGTTCATGCAGGTGAAATAGAACTTGAAAAGCTTTTCGAACTCACCAGTAGAGAGAAAAAAACCTTTAAAAAGCTTCCGAAATTTCCACCTGTAACAAGAGATATCGCCGTGCTTGCAGATAAAGAGGTTCCTGCAGCAAAAGTTGAAGAAATCATAAGAAAAGCAGCCGGAAAACTTCTTGAGAAAATAAAACTTTTTGATATTTACGAAGGAGAGAACATTCCGAAAGGCAAAAAAAGCCTAGCATTCTCACTTACATTCAGGTCTTCTCAAAAAACATTGTCAGATGAGGAAGTTTCTCGTATAATAGATAAAGTGATTAAAAAACTGGAAGAGTCCAACATCACCATAAGGGCATAAGAGGAAGTGGAAAGTGGCGAATTTGCCAAACACAGTTGAGATAATTGTCTCCGGCAGGAGATTTACCATAAGGACAGACAAAGATCCTGAATACGTGAAGCATCTTGGCATTAAGCTTGAGAAGATGCTGGAACGTATAAGGGCCGGCAATAATCGTATAACTTACGATAAAGCTTTAATAATAGCCTGCCTTTACCTGCTTGATGAGAATGAATCTCTCAGAGAACAGATAAGAGATCTTGGTATTGAAATCCAACGACTGCACGAAGAGGGTGCAAAGATTCTGATTAATTCAAGAAAGATAGCGCCTTAACTTTTCCCTTCCCCTTATGCCCCGAAAGGGGTAACATGAAAGAGAAGAAAGCAAAACTCAGACACAGAATCAGAGAGAAGCGGCTATTACTTAGTGCAAAAGAGATTGAGGAAAAGAGTAGGCTCATATGTGAAAAAATTTTGAACCTTCAAATCGTTAAAGAAAACTCAAGCTTTCTTCTCTACTACCCTTTCAAAAACGAAGTTTCACTATTGCCGCTTTTTGATGCATTGAAGAAAGCAGGCAAATCCGTGTCGTTTCCGAAAGTTTCAGGTAAAGAAATAGTCCCCGTGAAGGTTAACTCACTAAACGAATTATATCCGGGATACATGGGTATCCTTGAACCAAAAGAAACGGCAAACACCGAGAAACCATCCGTTGTTTTCGTACCCGGAATAGCATTTGACCTTAAATGTTACAGGTTAGGTTACGGAGGAGGATTTTACGATCGCTTTCTTTCCGGAGGTGAATACACCACAGTTGGAGTCTGTTTTGATTTCCAGATAGTTAAAAATTTACCTGTTGAGCCGTTTGACGTACCTGTAAATCTTGTAGTATCCGAAAAAAGAACGATAAGGAGGAAAGAATGGAACTATTAATGATAGTTGCACTATCAATAATTGCCGGATTCGGCACCGGTTTCGTCGTTGGAGCCAAAAAGGAAAAAGGCGAAATCGAAAGAATCAGAGAACAGATAAGAAACGAAGCTAAAGAAGAAGCTGAAAGACTCATAAAAAGGGCAAAAGAAGAAGCTGAAGATATAAAGAGAAAAGCTGAAACAATTCTCAAAGAAGCACAATCAAAAGTTGACGAGATAAGAAGAGAAGCCCTCCTACACGCAAAGGAGAAAGTTCAGCTTGAAAAAGAGAAAATAGAAGAAGAGTTAAAAGAGAAACGGAAAGAACTACAAGAGTTTGAGAAAAGACTCCTCAAGAGAGAAGAATTTCTCGATAAAAGAGAAACTTCTCTTGACAAAAGAGAAGAAAATCTGGACAGAAGAGCCGAATTTCTTGAAAGAGTCGAGAAAGAACTTGAAGAGAAAAAAGCCGAACTCCAGGAACTTGAAGAGAAACTTTCAGACAGAGAACTTGAGCTTGCAAGACTTATAGAAAGCGAAATACAGAAACTGGAAGAAATATCAGGCATGACAAAAGAAGAAGCAGAAGAAGAACTTCTAAGAAGGATGGAAGAGGAAATAAAAAGAGAACTTGCAGTAAGATACAAAAAAATGGAAGAAGAATTTGAATTCATGGCAGAAAGACGTGCCAGAAGAATCTTATCAACAGCCATACAGAGACTTGCAACGGAACACGTTGCAGAAACGACAGTTGCCGTGGTGGACCTTCCAAACAACGAAATGAAAGGAAGGATCATCGGTAGAGAAGGAAGAAACATAAGAGCATTCGAACTTGCAACCGGTGTTGACCTAATTATTGATGATACACCAGAAGCAGTTGCAATATCATGTTTCGATCCTGTAAGAAGAGAAGTAGCAAGAATTGCCCTTGAGAGACTTGTAGCAGACGGGAGAATACACCCTGCAAGAATTGAAGAAGTTGTTGAAAAAGTCAGAGAAGAAATAGAACAAGAGATCATCGCCACAGGTGAAGAAACCCTGTTTGAACTCGGTATCTCAAACGTTCATCCTGAACTCATAAAACTTCTGGGAAGCCTTAAATTCAGAACAAGCTATGGACAAAACGTTCTTCAACATGTAAAAGAAGTTGCATACCTTGCCTCAATGCTCGCTGCCGAAATAGGTGCCGATGTTGAATTAGCAAAAAGGGCAGGACTGTTCCACGATATCGGAAAGGCCGTTTCTCACGAAACGGAAGGCTCTCATGCAGCTGTTGGTGCCGAAATACTCAAAAGATACGGTGAACCGGACGAAGTAATCAACGCAGCAGCTTCTCACCACGGAGAAGTAGAAGCAAAATATGTAGAAGCCGTCCTTGCACAGGTTGGAGACGCACTATCAGCAGCAAGACCGGGAGCAAGAAGAGAAAGCCTTGAAGCTTACATCAAGAGAATAGAAAAGCTTGAAAGCATTGCAGAATCCTTCCCTGGCGTTTCAAAAGCCTTTGCTATCCAGGCAGGTAGAGAAGTCAGAATTATGGTCGAACACGATAAGATTACAGATGAAGAAGCAGCACTGCTTGCTCACCAGATAGCCAAGAGAATAGAAGAAGAAGTCCAGTATCCGGGACAAATTAAGATAACCGTAATCAGAGAGACACGAGCCGTAGATTACGCAAAGTAAAGAGGTGAAAAATGCTCAAGAGGTTAGATGAACAGGTAAAAAAAGATTTCAAAGAGTATTTTAAAGATAGAGATTACGGCGTAATTGCAGTAACCGAAGAAGATGCAATAAGAGTTTTTGCAATCAGGACAACAAACCTTACGGAAATAGCCCGTCTAAAACACGGGCTATTTCCTCTTTCAGCCGTAGTTTTAGGCAGAACAATGGCAGGAGTAATACTCCTTACAACGCTTATAAAACACGGAACAGACCAGAGAATTCTTCTGAGAATAGAAGGTGACGGACCGGCAGGGCTCGTTGTAGCCGAAGTAAACGGAAAAGGTGAGGTCAGAGGATTCATTCAGAATAAACATATAGAAACTGCAACAAAAGACGTAAACGGAAAAAAGAAATTTGACGTCAGAAGCGCAGTCGGCAAAGGAACATTAACGGTTATAAAGGATCTGGGACTAAAAACACCTTACGAAAGCTCTGTTCCTTTAATCTCAGGTGAAATAGCAGAAGACATAGCATACTACCTGCTCAAATCCGAACAGATACCGTCAGCAGTATCTCTCGGTGTTCTCATAGGAGAAGACGGAAAAGTTAAAGCTGCAGGCGGTTTTATCGTTCAGCCGCTGCCGGGAGCAAAAGAAGAGAGCATTGCAAAGATAGAAAAAACAGTTAAAAACCTCCCGCCGGTAACAGAAATGCTAACATCAGACAAAAGACCAGAAGATATTGTTGAAGAAGTATTGAAAGGTTTTGGCGTAAACGTCCTGGCATTGAAAGAACTTTCATTCAGATGCAGATGCTCAAAAGAAACAGCCATGCAAAGTCTGCTAATGCTTCCCGTCGAAGAGCTCGAAAAACTCATAGAAGAAGGAGGAGCAGAAATAACCTGTAACTTCTGTTCTACAGTCTATTATTTTACTCCCGAAGAGATAAAAAATGTTATAAAATTAAAAGAGACAGGAGATAATTAAACTGGATAGAGGGCTTTATGAAAACCATCGCTTTTCTCACTCTGGACATACCTTCTCTGCCGAAAGCCGATTTTCCGATAAACGTTGATTTCGAAGGTGATAAAGTCATAGTTCCGGCCAGCAAAATCATAAAGTTTATTGACACATCAAAAGGACTAAAGCTGATAGATCACCACAACAAAGTTCAGGTTTATGATATAAAAAATATTCAAGGAAATATTCTTGTAGTTGAAAAAGTTACCGTTTTCGAAAACAGAAGAAAATCGATAAGGCTCCCTTTTATAGGTAGATATAAAGGTTTTTTCGTATCTTCCATAAACGATGTTCCAGATATTTATAAGCTAAGAGACATCTCCTTTGAAGCGATTGCCGTCGAGACCGTAGGGGACTCAGTTCCTGTATTCCCTGAAAACAAGGAAATAAACGGCAGACTCTACTTTCCTGCAATGGGAATCAAATCGCCTGTTCTCCCTTTTTACATAATAAGAGCAGCAGAAAAACTCGCAGTATTTGGATTTGAAGGGAAAACAGAATTTGCAAAAGAACTCATGCTAAACCTTACCATAGAGCTTAAACATCTCCTCAAAAACGCCAAAATAACCTAACAAACAAAAACTCAAATAGATTCGGAGGTCAAATGATAGCACGCTACTCACTTCCAGAGATGAGCGCTGTTTGGGATTTGCAGAACAAATACAGAACATGGTTAAAAGTGGAAATTGCTGCAACAAAAGCCTGGGTTGAACTTGGCAAGATTCCGGAAGAAGCACTCAAAACAATCGAAGAAAAGACAAAAGACTATATAGAAGGCAAAAAAATTTTTGATATTAACAGAATAAACGAAATAGAATCTGTCACAAATCACGACGTCATAGCTTTCTTAACCTACATAAAAGAGATAGTCGGTGATGCTGCAAAATATCTTCACTTTGGCATGACATCTTCGGACATGCTTGACACCGCTTTCGCGCTCCAGATAAAAGAAGCAGGAGAAATACTTTTAAAAGACATAGACAAAATTCTGGAAGCGATAAAAAGAAGAGCCCTTGAACATAAATATACCATAATGATAGGAAGGACCCACGGCATTCATGCAGAGCCTATCACATTCGGCCTTAAACTGGCTATTTGGTATGAAGAGATGAAAAGAAATAGAGAAAGACTTGAAGCAGCCATAAAAAGGGCAGCCGTAGGTAAAATATCCGGCGCCGTGGGAACATACGCCAACATAGATCCAAGAGTTGAGGAAATAGCGTGCAGAGAACTTGGCATAGGTCACGCAAAAGTCTCAAACCAAGTGGTTCAAAGGGACAGACACGCCGAATTTTTAAACACATTAGGTCTCATAGCAAGTTCAATAGAACAGTTCGCAACAGAGATAAGACATCTTCAAAGAACGGAAGTTAGGGAGGTAGAAGAGCCTTTCAGGAAAGGGCAGAAAGGCTCCTCCGCGATGCCCCATAAAAGAAATCCTATCCTTTCAGAGAGACTCTGCGGACTTGCAAGAGTCGTAAGAAGCGCGTCCATTGTCGGTATGGAAAACATAGCACTCTGGCATGAAAGGGACATAAGCCACTCATCTACAGAAAGAACAAGCTTTGTAGATGCATGCATAGCTCTGGACTATATGCTTCAGAAGTTTGAATGGCTTATATCAAATCTAACAGTTTATCCTGAAAACATGATGAAAAACCTTAATCTATTAAAAGGTCTCGTCTTTTCTCAAAGAGTTCTACTTACACTGATAGAAAAGGGCGGATTAACAAGAGAAGAGGCTTACGCAATTGTTCAGGAAAATGCTATGAAAGTGTGGGCCGAAGGAGTTAAATTTAAAGAGCTATTAAAGAAAGATGAAAGAGTTAAAAAGGTTTTAACAGATGAAGAGATAGAAGACATTTTTGATCTTTCATACCACACAAAGCATGTTGACTATATCTTTAACAGAGTCTTCGGATAAAAACGGCGGCCTTAGGCCGCCGTTTTTCAAGCTCCAAGAACAGATTGTATTCTTTCTATTGCATCTTCAACTTCAAGATTTAAAAGTCCCACATTTGCATTTGATTTAACAACGCAAACAAGAATGGCTCTTCTTCCGGCTTTCTTTGTCAAAATATTTTGAGATGAACATCTGATAAGAGCATCTTGAAAATCACCAGCTTCAACAACTTTGGACAATCTTTCCGAAGTTCCGACAACTGCGGCAGCCATAGCGGCAAGCTTTTCAGCACTTAAACCGCCTTTAACCATCGTAGAAACAACAACCTGACCGTCTGGTGTTGCAACAAGAGCTCCGAGTATATCTGAACCGAGTGAATCGGCAAGAGACAACAAAATATCTTCTAAAAGTTCCCTTTTACTTGCCATAACAGCCTCCTTTAATCGTTTTCACCATGATAAAGTTTCTTAAGGGCTTCTCTAACAATACCTCTTGTAACATCTTCCCCTGCAAGCTCTTCCATATAAGATATAAGCATTGGAGAAGGAGCAGAAAGAAACGTTTTTTCTTTTGGTTCAAACTTTGAAGCCATATCATCAAAACTACCTATAACTCCCTCTATATCAGATATATTTTCGAGAGATTTCATTGCGGCAAAAGAAACTTTTTGAATCTTTTCGTCAAAAAGCATTGATTTTAGGGATTTTTTAAGAGCTTCAGCATTTAAAAACTTCACAAGACCTTCAATACCATATTTAGCAATAATACTTGAAACAACCTGAAAAGCCTGTGCAAGCTGAAATTCCGTCATTGCTTTCGTTGTCTTTAAAACACTCTTTGAAACTGCATAATATTCAAGAGCACTAATAGCTGCAGAAGCCGTTGCAACAACACCCATATCACCTATAGGAGAAATTAGCTCCGCCGGAATCAGATAAGCTTTCTTTCCGGTATCTTCGGCAAGCTTTTTTAATTTCTCTATCTGATGAGGTTTCACTATCTCTTCTTCTAAAAGCTCATTAGTAGCAATGAAATAGTGTGTATGTTGTGGAGTTCCCGGTATGGCAGCCGGATGCAATGTAGAAAAACCTATGTCCTCTCTGTCCTCCATAAAAAGGACATTCTTAACGGATGTTTCAAGGACAAGAACAGGCATTGTGCAGGTGGTGGCAATAACAGCATCGTTTCCAAGATTAGGAATAATCTTCTCGGCAACTTTAACGGTTAAACCGCTTCTAAAGGGCGTAAAAAGAACAGCAACGTCAGCACCTTCAGCTGCTTCAACATCATCAGTTGTAAGTTTTACACCGGCATCGAGAAGTTTCTGCTTAAATTCCGGTTTGATTGTATCCATTCTGGGATCGGACAGAAAAACTTCATGACCTGCTTCAGCAAACTCAAGAGCCATTCTTGAACCGCCGTAAGGTGGTTCTCCTCCAAGATTTTCGGAAACTTTCAGGACATTTCTGTAGTAGGTTTGATTACCAAACCCATAAACTGCTACTTTCATCCTGCCTCCCCTAGTTTTAAAATGTCAGATAATTTTATCATAGTCTAAATTGGGAAAAGATTAATAAAAGACAAAAATTGAGAATTTAAAAATTGAAATTAAAAGAGAGACAGGATTTTCCTGAAACCTTCCGAAGGATTTTCTTTATAAAGTTCTATTCCTAATCTCAAGTCATTAGAAGAAATACCAAGAAAATTAAGCCTTTCCGGCTTTCTCAAAATATGAAATCCCAAAAATTGAAGAAGATTCCTCGGATTACCAGTAAATCTGGCACTCTCAAAGTCTATAAATCTTATACCCCTATCACTCACTATAATATGCTTCTCTCCTTTTAACTCAGAGTGATTAACACCTGACTTATCAAGAATGTAACACTTTTCCATAATTTCTTTAAGAATATTTAGAAGTTCATTTTTCGAATGGAAACTGCCAAAAGAGAACGGGACACCCTCTATGTATTCCATTATTATTACTTCTTCGTCATAATAGTAAACAACAGGAGCTATAGATTTTGGTTCCAGATATTCCAGAATCCTTGCCTCTTTCAAGAGAAAGTGCTTTTTACCTGCATCGCTCCTTGCAAATTTTATAGCTACTTTAACAGGTATCGTAAACTGGTCGTAAGGCTTTATAAACCCCGAAAAGACCGTTCCTCTGTATCCTTTAGCGATAAAATCACCAAGTTCTATATCAAGATTCTCCAGTGTTTCAAGCCTTCTAAGGACGATATTTTCACGTCCGGCGGGGTAATCAATCAACGACAACAATTGTAAATTCAGGAATTTCATACCGCTCCCTTAAAGTTTTCTTAACAAGAGCCTTATAAGTTATTTTATAAATTTTCTCGTCCCAGTAAAACCTATATCTTTCCAGTTTAGCAGTCACCTTCTTTAAAATTTCATCCTTATCAGGCAAATTATTCAGTAAAAAGGCAAAAAAATCGTCTTCAAAAATCTCCAACTGTTCCTCTATTAACTCATCATCAAGCTCAGATATTTCTCTTAATTTCTCAAGAATTAAAACATTATCTACAGGTAGAGAAAGCAACACATCCTGTAAAATGTCATAGAGACACTGCAATCTCTCAGAAGTGGTTAAAGGCCCTTCTTTATAAAGCTGTTTTTTTTCCTTTCGTTCTTTCTTTTTTTCCAGTTTAAATAATTTTTCCACACGTTTCCCTAGTTCTTTCAGAGTTTTCGGAGAATCTTCTTGCATCTCTGTAACACACTTCATAACAAACTTATCAGGAATCCTCAAATGATACCACCGCTTTATAATTTTCTGATCATCACTTCCCTTAAAATGCAGGTAAGGAAAAGTTTCAGAAATATACTTTATTATCTCCCGGGCATACTCACTAAAGCTTCTATCCATTTAAAAAACTCCAGATAAAGTTCTCTATTTTCATCCATTAAGCTTTCAAGATCACGGAATTTAATGAGCTTTCCGTATAACCTCTTCTCCGTTTCTGCTTCCCTTAAAAGGGAAAATATTTTATAAAAGTCCTTCTTCATTCGTTCAGAAACTTTCTTAAGCACTCTGTAAACATTACCTATCCTTTCCTTTTCAAAAAGTTGATAAGTATACGCAACAAACTCCGAATCAACAATGCCACCTATACCGTATTTCATCAAACTTTTCTTACCCAGCTCCTTTTCAAGCCTTTTCCTCATACCTTTAATTTCTTCTAACGTATCAAGAGAAAGCGGCTGAGAAAATAAAAATTCATCAACAACCCTGTAAATATCATCTTTAAAAGAAACTCCATCGGTAACAAGTCTAAAACGCGTATAAGCAAGCTTTTCCCATACTCTTGCCGATTCAAAGAAATATTTTCCCATATAGTTAACTGTAAACCCTATTTCTCCTTTCTCTCCAAAAGGCCTTAACCTCGTATCAATCTCATAACCAAAAGCTCCCAACTTCTCAATAAAGGAAGGAATAAGGCCTATATCTTTCTCTTTATCCCCTTCATCTTTAAATATAAAAAGCAGATCAAGGTCAGAACCTACATTCATCTCCCTGCTTCCAAACTTTCCAAGAGAAGCAACGGCAAAGGAAGGAGCCATCTCATTATAAATTTTAAGTAAAACTACATCTGTTACATTTGTAAATTCTCTATTGAAAGTTTCTACATCCGTTCGCCCGAGCAGTTTTCTCAATATAACTCTGACCTCTTCGAGATTTTTTGCAAGTTTGTCGTTTTTCAAAAAATCAAAAGTTTCTCTAACAGCGCTTATAGTTCTTGGATTTTCTATACCTTCAGGATCAAACAGGTATTCCATTATCTCCGGCGTTTCAATGAATCGTCTGATGAAAAAGTCTTTCAATGAAAAAAGCATAAGCAAAACTTTGAGAGTATTTATCTGTTTTAAATAGAAGAGAAAGTATATTTTCCCTTCCTCTTTCTCAAGGAACGAAACCAAATTTTTCATACAGAGTTTGGAATCAGGCATCTCAAATATTAGATCTATAAAAGTATCTCCCATAAGGTCAAGCCTATTTTGAGCTTCAGCAGAAAGAACCTTACCGTTGAAAAGACAATCTATAAATTTCTTTATCTCTTCAGGCTCAAAAAACTTCTTGCGGCGTAAATCTTCAACAGTAAGAGAGGATAAAGTTTTCTTCTTTTCCGTAGGGAAAAACCTGTTAAAGAGATTGTGAACGTTATTCATGGTCCTCTTTAACTCAGATAAAAACTGTTCCTTGTCAGCAAAACCCATTTTTGAAGCAAGCTCTTCAGCTTCTTCACTTTCAGGATGAAAAGTCTGTGTCTGTCTGAAATGAGTAACCTGAATCATATGTTCTGTTCGCCTTAAAAACTCATAACTGTCCCTTAAAGTTTCATACTCAGACTCTGTTAAAAATCCCCAACGTCTCAACTTATCCAGAGCTATTAAAGTATTCCTGGAACGAATATTTTTGTTTTTACCACCATAAATTACTTGAAAAGCCTGGACAATAAATTCTATCTCTCTGATACCACCTTCCCCCAATTTCACATCTATCTTATTCAGTCTCTTTGAAACCTTCGCCTTTATAAGCTCCTTTAATCTCAGCACCTCTTCAATCAAAGTAAAATCAATATATTTCCTGTAGACAAAAGGTGTTATAAGCTTTTCAAATTCAACACCTATAACCTTTAAGTCGCCAGCTGCAGGCCTTGACTTTAAAAGTGCAAATCTTTCCCATGGTCTTGCAACAGCAGTATAATACTCTTCAAGAGCTTCGATGTCGTTACAAATCGGCCCCATCGTCCCGTTGGGGCGGAGCCTCAAATCAAGCTCAAAACACTTTCCATCTTTTGTGTTTTCAGTCACAAGCCTGGTAACGTATTCGGAAAGTAGAGAAAAATAGTCGTGATTATCAAGCTTCCCATAATCTCCGCCTGAAGTTTTTCCATACCTTGAAAGATAAACATATATAACATCAAGATCTGAAGAATAATTAAGCTCAAAACCAGAAGCTTTCCCCATATCAACAATACAAAAGCCGCTGTTTCCAGGACTTCCGTAACGCTTCTCCATCATTTTTTCAGCAAACTTTAGAGCAGCTGACATAATGGCATCATGTAAAAGAGTCACGTCTCTGGTTAGAAATAACAGTGAATCCATACCGCAAATATCCCTCAGAACAATCCTTCCCATATGAAAACGATGATGAAATCTTATAAGCCTTTTAAATCCAGCTTCATCACCATCTCTCCATTTTGAGACTGCAAAGTCTGAAGGCATAAACCTTTTCTTATAAATAGCCTTCAGCTTTGGAAGAAAATCCGGATTTGAAACGAAAAAATCTCCTAAAAATTGAGAGAAAGAAAAAAGCTTTATTAAATCTTCCAAAAATTGATCCTGCAGAAAATCGGGCAGCTGTTCAGGATACTTATTCCTCAATTTATCAATAAGAATAAGTGCTCTACGGACATTGGGAAGTTTATCTTTATTGTTTTCAATAATATCAAGAGCCTTCTGCCAGCTGTCTGGATATTCACTTCTACACTTTTGTAAAAGATACTTCATCTCTCTTTCCTCTCAAACGCACCGGGAATGCCCATCTCTTCCCGATATTTTGCAACCGTCCGCCTTGCTATTTTTATTCCTCTTTTACCAAGCAGCTGTGCTATCTTTGAATCACTTAATGGTTTTTTCTTATCTTCACTTTCAATAATTTCCTTTATAGCTTTCTTTATAACATCTACGCTTGTTCCTGATACAGAACGTTTAAAGAAAATCTTAAACGGATAAACACCAAAAGGCGTTTCAACAAACTTATCCTTTACTGCACGACTGATAGTTGATTCATGAATGGAAAGTCTCCCAGCTATCTCCCTGTAAGAGAGAGGTTTTATTGCAGATTCACCGTGTTTCAAAAACTCTATCTGATGAGAAAAGACAACTTCAGCTATGGCTTTAAGCGTGGCATTTCTCTGCTCTATAGCCTTTTTAAGATTAAGAGCTCTCTGGTACTTTTCGTTAAGGTATTTCTTGAGCTTTTCCGTATCGGCCGAACGAAGATAAGAAGAATTTATCCTGAAGTTAAAAGTTTTCGTTTTTAGAATCTTTACAACCGGCTTACCGTTCTCAAGATAAACAATTAAATCAGGTGTAATCCTTACGGTTTCAACTTCTATTCCAGGCTGTGGATCAAGATGCTTCAATACGGCCAAAAACTTTTCCAGTTCCCCTTCAGTTAATCCGGTCTTTTCAAGGAATCTTTTCCTATTTTTTCTCAGAAGCTCTAATTCATCAATGGCTTTGAGAAACTTATCATCAATGCCAAGCTCTTCCGCCTGAACCTTGAGACATTCAATCAGAGAAAGAGACGCGCAACCAACCGGATCAAAGTGTAAAATTCGTTTCCTTACAGACTCTACCTTACAAACAGGAACGGAAAGAAAACGGGCTATTTCTTCAACAGAAACAGCCAGGAAACCTTTTCTATCGAGATTATCAATAATAAAACGGGCAACTTCAAAATCTTCTTTCTCAAATTCAAGAGAAGCCTGTTTCAGCAACCTGTCTCTTAGAGAAACAGGAGAAGCCTTAATACTCAAAGGATCAAAAACTTCTGAATCGTCTTTAACAAAAAGATTTCCTCCGTCAACAACGAAATCCCAAACACTCTCGTTACTTTCATTCTTCTCAGCAGCTTCACTCTGTTCATATTCAATCTCTATCAGAGGATTGGTCTCTATTTCATCCTTTATAAGGTTCTCAAGCTCAAGAATGGGAAGTTGCAAAAGTTCTATATTCTGCAAAAGCACAGGGGTCAGTTTTAACTCAAGCCCCAGCTGTTGCTGCAACTCAGGTTTTATTTCCATAACAAAGACTTCCTCTATAAACGGGATTTGTGTTGTAAAATTATGGCTGATATATAGCAATATAAGCAGCAATCAACGACAATTAAATCAATTATACCTGATAAGGAGTCTATAAGTGAGTGAAAAAATTCTTAAAATTGGAAAGCAGGTTTTAAAAGAAGAAGGCAAAGCTCTCATCAATCTGTCAGAAAGTCTGGGAGTAGATTTCATCAAAGCAATAAATATTTTACTCAAAACAGAAGGTAGAGTGGTTTTAACCGGAATGGGTAAATCGGGGCTCATCTGTAAAAAAATAGCCGCAACACTGTCCAGCACAGGAACCCCTTCTTTCTTTCTCCATCCCGCAGATGCTGTTCACGGAGATCTCGGAATGCTAAAAGGAGATGACACGGTGATAGCTGTATCAAACAGCGGTGAAACAGCAGAACTTCTTAATATAATACCTATAATAAAAAGTTTCGGCATACCAACAATAGCGATAACGAACAATTCTGAATCTTCTCTTGCAAAACTCTGCGATATCAGTTTGGTTCTAAACGTAAAAAAAGAAGCCTGTCCGTTAGGACTTGCTCCTATGACAACTACAACGGCAACATTAGCCCTTGGAGATGCAATAGCTGCTGCTTTAATGGTAGAAAAAAGCTTCAAAAGCGAAGACTTTGCAAAATTTCATCCCGGAGGAAAACTCGGCATCCGGCTCTCACGAATAAAAGATATAATGAGAAAAGGAGAAGATGTTCCAATAGTCTCACCGGAAACAACCATAAAAGATGCTATTTACGAAATATCTTCAAAAAAACTTGGAGCAACACTGGTAGTTGAGAACGGAAAACTTACAGGAATATTAACAGACGGGGATCTGAGGCGATTTTTTGAAAAAGGTGGCAACATCAATTCCAGAGTTAAAGAAGCAATGACTCCTTCTCCAAAAACAATTGCAGAAGATGCTTTCGCCGAAAAAGCAATAGAAATGATGGAAAGATACAAAATTACAGTTCTTCCTGTCGTTGATAATCAGGGAAATCTGAAAGGCATTATACATCTTCATGACATACTGGGAAGGAGGATATAATGGAAATAAAATTAATCGTCCTTGACGTTGACGGTGTTCTCACCGACGGTTCCATTTACTACGACAGCGAAGGAAGAGAATATAAGAGATTTAACGTAAAGGACGGCTTTGCAATAAAGTATACTATATCTAAAGGTATAGAAGTAGCAGTAATAACAGGAAGAACTTCTTCCATAGTGGAAAAAAGGTGTAAAGAACTCGGAATAAAACACGTATTTCAAAACATAAAAGATAAAGAAGGTGTATGTGATCAACTTGTCAAGCAACTCAACATCACATATGCAAATGTAGCTTACATGGGCGACGATATTCCTGATCTGCCGCTGATAAGAAAAGCAGGATTTTCAGGCGCTCCTATTGATGCAGTAAGAAAGGTTAAAAAAGAGGCAGACTTTGTAAGCGTATATCCGGGAGGAAAAGGAGCAGTCAGAGAATTTATAGAACAGATAGTAGGTGAAATCGGGTGAGAAAAAAACTTTTCAGAATTGCCATTATCATTGGCATAGCAGGGCTTCTTCCCCTGCTATTTGTTTTGCTTCACAAAAACGCACCACCTCCAAAAGTTCATATAAAGAAAACAAAGCAGCAGATTATAAAAGACTTTGTATTTTTCCAGGAAGAAAACAACCAGACAAAATGGAGTCTAAAAGCTCCCGAAGCTAAATTCATAGACAACCATATAATACTTAAAGAACCTATTCTAAAAGTAAACACAAAAACACTGGTTGAAATAATCGCTCAAAAAGCCATATACTACAGACAGGAAAATAGAGCAACTTTCGAAAATGTAAAGTTAAAAGGAAAAGACTTCTACGCAGAAACGCCCTTTGGAAAATTTGATGGGAAACTACAAACCTTTCACTCTAATTCAAGCTGTCTGATAAAATTCTCAAATGGATACATTATAAAAGGTAAAAACTGCTCAATAAACTTCAAAACAGGAAAGGTTATAATTAGCAAAGAAGTAAAAACGGTCATAAAACCTATGGAGGAAAGATGATAAAAAAAATTCTCTTAATTTTAATAATAGCTATAACGATAATACCAAACAACTCTTTTGCCGTTAAAAAAACAGCATTTAAAAATGTCCCTATTGTTGTAGAAGCAAGACAACTAATCTACGATAAGAACAAACACACAGCAATATACATAGGAAATGTAATTGTTCAACACGATAGAATAACCATAACTGGAGACAAGCTAATAATATATTTTGATAAAACCGGGAAAATCATAGAAAAGGTAGAAATGATCGGAAATGTCGTTCTAAAAAGCGACCAAGGAAATGGAAAATGTGACCGTCTGGAATACTATCCTGCCCAAGAAAAAATAGTCCTTATAGGAAACGCTGAACTGAAAAAAGGCAAAAACGTTATAGTGGGAGACAGAATAGTCGCCTTTAAAAACGGAAACGTCATAGTCGAAGGAATAAAACAAAAAGTAAAAACAATTATATTCCCCGGAGAAGCGATAAATGCCACAGTTAAATAAGATCGATTTAAACGTTTTATCAGCCATTAATATAAAAAAGATATACGGAAAAAGAACCGTTGTTGAAGATGTTTCTCTAAAGGTAGAAGAAGGAGAAGTTGTAGGATTGTTAGGACCAAACGGTGCCGGAAAGACAACTACCTTTTACTGCATAATAGGGCTGGTAAAACCCGAAGGTGGAAGAGTCTTTATCGGAGAAGAAGAAATAACAAACGATCCAACTTATATAAGAGCAAGAAAGGGACTTTCTTACCTTCCGCAGGATGCTTCAATATTTAGAAAGTTAACCGTTGAAGAAAACCTGATAGCAGTTATGGAGATGCATAACTACCCCAAACGGGAAATAGAAGAAAAAACAACATCTCTGCTGAAAGAGTTCGGAATAGAATATCTACGAAAAAACAGAGCCGACACACTATCCGGCGGAGAAAGAAGGCGACTTGAAATTGCAAGAGCATTAACAATAAATCCGAAATTTCTGCTCCTTGACGAACCTTTTGCTGGAGTTGATCCGATAGCTGTATCAGATATTCAGGAACTGATAAAAAACCTCAAAAACAGAGGTATCGGAATACTGATAACGGATCATAATGTAAGAGAGACTCTAAGAATTATAGACAGAGCCTATATCATAAGCCACGGAAAAGTGCTTGCAGAAGGGACACCAGAAGAAATAGCAACATCAGAAATCGTAAGAAAAGTCTACTTAGGTGAAGAGTTCTCCCTTTAAGGCGGAAAGATGTGGCACGTTTTAATAAACGTTATCCTTCCTATATACATTCTCATAGCCTTAGGATTTCTATCTGGCAAGCTTAAAAAAGACATAGAAACAGATACAATAACATTTATAGTTTTATACTTTTTTGCTCCGGCTCTTATTCTCTCCTCGTTTAAAAACATCAACTTATCAATAGAAAACATAAAATTTATCGTTATCAATGGAACATTAACCATTGGAATCGTCTGGATAGCAGCTGGCATTATAAGTAAAAAGTTTTACAGAAAAAGAATCCCCGCACTTGAAATCTCATCAGCCGTAATGAACATAGGTTATCTGGGACTTCCGCTAATATACGTCCTGTTTGGAGAAAAAGCCTTAGGTTACGCAATCAGTTACATGGTTTTCGTAACAATTATACACTTCACAGTAGCAATAGTGGCACTTAATCCTGAAAGCTTCAAAAAAGGATTGTATGAAACTCTTAAAATACCGCTCATTTATGCTGTTATCGCCGCATTCCTCCTTAAAAAAGTTCAATTTCCCGAAGGTATAGGAAAAATGCTTAAATTAACAGGTGATTCGACAATGCCGCTCATGCTAATAGCAATAGGGATAAAACTTTCCAGAATAAAACCTGATAAACTTTCTCCTGCCATCACGGGAACAATTTTAAGACTTGTAATAGGAACTTTTATATCTTTCGTGGTGGTAAAAACCATTCAGGCTCCTTTGCTTTTAAAACAAACAGTCTTCATCCAATCAACACTTCCTTCTGCTATTCTCAATTTCGTCCTTTGCGACAGGTTCAATCAAAACCCGGAAATCAGCGCATCAATAATATTCTTAAGCACACTCCTTTCGCCATTGTGGCTTATATTCGTTATTAAAATTTTACTTCCGGCAATTTAAAGGAGAGTTTACATGAAAGAAATCCTGGGATGGGCAGGATGTATACTGCTTCTCATAGCGTATCTCTTCCTGTATCTTAAAAAATTCAAACTTTTTCTTTATTTCAACTTCATAGCGTCTCTATCTCTCACCATATACAGCCTCATGCTTAAAAGCATTCCGTTTGCAATAGTAAACAGCTTTATAACCATAGTAGTTGCTAAAAAGATTATAAAGGGAGAAACTTCATAAAACTTTCCTCTTATACTCTTTCAAAAAGTAATCTATCGTCTCTACCCTTATCTTTATCGCACCGGAAGGACGATTTTCATCTATCTCGTGAAATGTAAAGTAAGGAGTACCGCTACTTTCCATTATTTCCTCTATAACTCTATAGGTTGGGGCATCCGGTCCACATCTGAAACTTGAAAAATCAAGAACGGCAATATTCGGATGACCAGCAGCATAGAGAGCTCCCCATATCTTTCTGTTGGTATTTTCACTGTAAGACTTTTTATATACATCTGAAATGGTAAAAGGATCTCTTCCTTTAAAAACTCTATTTAAAATATCTTCATCAACAGGAAGTGAATCAATTGTAAGAATTGGATAACCCTTCTTTTGAATTTCTGTCGTAATACCGTGATTTATCCCGGGATCGTTATGATAAGGTCTTCCAAGAGCAAGAACAACAACGCTACCACTTTCCTCAGCCTGTTCAAGAATTTGTCTGCCATAACCTCTCAATCGGGAAAGATACCTATGATACACCTCAAAACCAACATTTATTGCCTCTCTGTTCTCTTTTCTGCTAATATCAAACAGCTTCCCGAACGTATCTAACAGTTCAAACTCAAGAAAATCTCTATCGTGAAAATGAAGAATTGGAGAAATAAATTTAACTCCCTTTTGTTTAAAAATATCGTCCTCTTTTGTTAGAACAGCCTTTACAACCATAGGCGTTCCTGAAACCGTAGGGCAGGCTTTAGAATCTTCAGAATCCTTTAAAAATCTCATCAAAGTCAGAATTTTCGGAAAAAAGATCAGATCAGGCTTTTCTCTTAACAGATTAACGACATGAGCAAGAGCAACTTTACTGGGGAAGCAAGGATCTATGGCCCCGCCAATCATATCCCTTTTCACCATAGTTTCCGATGTAAATGGAGAATAGATAACATTTGCCCCTAAGGATTTAAAATAACCAAAAAAGAATGGAGCAAGAGAATAAAAATTAAGAACTTTAGGAATACCTACTACAATGCCTTTCAATTTATCAGTCACTTCATCAACTTCAAAACTACCAAATACCGTTTTAGCAGAAATTTCCGTCATATCCGGAAATCTATTTTTAATACTTTTTAAAGCACCTATATGTTCCTTAAGAGAGTCTTTATCAACAACCATCCCTTTTTCGCAAGGAGCAATAATATAAAGTTTATCCCTATCTTCAGATTTTATAAATGTTCGCAAGCATCTATTAGAACAGAAATTGCATCGTGTAGTTTCATCATTAATAATTTCAAACTTCATACCTTTAATAAGCTCAAAACCCGGAAAAACCGTTTTTTCGGTTTTCATCGCTTCAACTGCTGCACCAAAAGCCCCTGCCTCACCGGTGATGGGATGAACAAAAATTTCAGCATCAGGAACTTTTTCTTTTATAAAGTCATACTGCGCTTTAACTGCCGCAAGATTTCTCTGTGTTCCTCCTTGCAAAAGAAACCGCTTACCAAACTTCTTAAGATTCGGTTCTTTAACAACATACAACCAGATATTTTTAGGAAGCACTTTGGCAAGACCAGCCATTATTTCATGAGGCTCCCAGCCAAGTCGCTGAAAATCCACAATATCCTGCTCCAGGAAAACGGCACATCCAAAGTTAAACTCAGGAGCATATCTGGCTTTAAAGGCAACATCTGCATATTCTTCAACTTTATAACCGAACTTCTCGGCAGTTGTCTGAAGAAAATAACCGTTACCAGCAGAACACTGAGTATTAAGCTTAAAATCCTTAACCTGATTGTTAGACATAAACATAACCTTTATATCCTGACCACCTACATCAACAATAACATCAATTTTGTCGAAGAAAGAAAGAGCCGAAATGGTATGAGCAACGGTCTCAACAACAGCAACATCAGCGCCTATAAACTCTTTTATCATATCCTTAGCATAGCCGGTAACACCAACACCTTTAACATCAAGCAAAATACCTTTAGATTCAGCAGACTGATGAATTTGCATGAGCAGTTTTTTCACATCTTCTAAAGGATTACCACAAGAGAGCGTATAAGCTTTATCAACCACTCTCTTTTCATCATCAATAACAACAATTTTCGTAGATGTAGAACCACCATCAATGCCTATATAACAAGAAATCCTCTCTCTTTCTTCTAACTCTCTCACGGGAGCAAAAAGATTTCCATACTTTTTCAAAAATTGTTCAAGCTCTTCATCATCCTTAACCAGACCCGGTATGCCCATTTCCTTTTTCAATCCATCTATACCGACTCTCAGAAATTCTTCCAGCTTTTCAGAACCTCTATATGGACTCTCTTCTCTTTCCCCCGAAAGGGCAGCACCTATGGAAGCAAAAAATTGAGCATCTTCTGGAACTACTATACTATCTTCACTAAAGCTTATCCCCTTCTCCTCCCAGATCCTTTCAAGATGAAACTTCCATGCCTGACAAAGCGCAGGGAAGAAAGTATGAGGACCGCCCAGAAGCAAAACCTTAGGATAAAGTGTATATCCCCGCGTAAGAACAGAAAGATTCTGAAGAACTATTGCATCAAAAAGAGAAATAAGAAGCTCCTCAGCAGGAACTCCGCTTTTTTGAAGTCCAGTAATGTCTGTTTCTGCAAAAACGCCACACTTTGCAGCTACAGGATAAACTTTTGAATGATCATAAGAAACAGAAATTGCAACTTCAGGAGATATTTTAAGTTTACTCAAAATTCTGTCTATTGTAGCACCTGTTCCGCCGGCACACTTATCATTCATGGTGGTCAGTTTTCTTTTCCTACCATTAACATCAAACCAGAAAATCATCTTTGCATCCTGACCGCCAAGTTCAACAACGCTTCTTGTTTCAGGCATCAGTCTCTCTACCGCCCGAGTAATAGCATTTACCTCCTGAATAAACTGAACTCCTAAAACCCTGGAAAAAGATGTAGCACCACTTCCCGTCATGAACAAATTGAAATCTTTACTGGCAATGGATTCTATATCCTTTAAAAACTTTAAAAGCTTCTCTCCCTGCCTTGCCTCATGTCTCTCATAACGTTTATATATAATCTCTCCATTTTCGTCCAATAAAACACACTTGATAGTAGTTGAACCTATATCTATACCTGCATTTTTCATACCTTGTTCCCTGCAACAAAAAAAGTATCTAAAAGAAAGTTAAGATGATTGTTGAAGACTGGCAATAAACGGCTATCTTTATTTTATAACTATTCTACAGATGAGGATAAAATGGAACTTCTATCACCTGCAGGAACGCTGGAAAAGCTTAAAGTTGCAGTAAATTTTGGAGCCGATGCGGTATACGCCGGCGTTAAGAAGTTTTCTCTAAGAGAAAGAGCTGGCAACTTTACAATTGAAGAACTTAAAGAAGGTATTGACTACGCTCACTCTAAAGGGAAGAAAGTTTACGTAACGTTAAACGCTTTTCTGAAAAATCACGAAATTGAAAACTTCAAAAAAACAGTTGATGCGGTAGCAAAACTAAATCCTGACGGTTTCATTGTCGCAGATATAGGAGCATTGTCGATAATAAAAGACAGAACAGATATCCCAATCCACATAAGCACCCAGGCCAACGTGACAAACATAGTAACAGTAAAAGCCTACAAAAATCTGGGAGCCAGTCGAATCGTTCTTGCCAGAGAACTTTCATTAAAAGAAATTGCAGAAATAAAAAAAGCCGTTTCTAACATGGAAATAGAAGTATTTGTCCACGGCGCAATGTGCATGGCATACTCAGGAAGATGCCTTCTTTCAAACTATTTAACAAAAAGAGACCCCAATCGAGGAAGTTGTGCTCAAAGCTGCAGATGGAAATATTATGTGGTCGAAGAAAAAAGGGAAGGTGAACTATATCCAATAGAAGAAGACCATCACGGAACTTACATCTTTAATTCTAAAGACCTATGTGCTCTACCTCTCCTTGATAAACTATACGAAATAGGTGTTAATTCTGTAAAAATCGAAGGTAGAGTAAAAAGCGTTTATTACGTAGCCGTAACAACAGCAATATATAGAAGAGCCATTGACCTCATCAAAAACAATCCAGAAAGCTTTAAAACAGAACTCCCGAAACTGTTAGAAGAACTGGATAAAGTAAGTCATAGACCTTACACTACAGGATTCTTACAACAGGAAAAAGAACTGCAGTACTATCCTACAAGTTCTTACATAAGAAAATATAAATTTCTCGCCATATACAAAAACAACTTCTGGAAAGTTAAAAATCCATTCAATATAGGTGATAAAGTAGAACTTTTTTCAAAAGACGGAAAAAGTATAAAAGCAACTATTAAGAAAATAGTTAAAAACGGAGAAAAACAGATCCATACAGCTCACACAAATTATAATGTTGATATAGAATTTATCCCACATTTAAAACCTGAAAACTACGACATTATAAGAAAAGAAATCACTTAATTAAGCTACCCATCTTAAATATCGGTAGATACATAGCAATAATAATAAAACCTATAACTCCACCTATGAAAACCATCATTAAAGGCTCTATCAAAGAAGTCAAACCATCGACCATTGTATCCACCTCTTCTTCATAAAAATCAGCTACCTTGGCAAGCATTTCATCAAGATTACCAGCATCCTCTCCTATCGCTACCATATTTATAAGCATAGGGGGAAAGATTTTACTTCGAGAAAGAGCTACAGCAAGACTTATACCTTTCTCCACTTGCTCTTTCACTTTGCTTATTTCCTCTTGAATTATTTGATTATTTGAAGTTTCTGCTGCAATATCAAGAGCCTTCAATATATTGATACCACTTGAAAACATAGAAGATAATGTTCTGGCGAAATTAGCTATAGAACTTTTAAGAATTAGCTCCCCAAAAACAGGAACTTTCAACATAAACAGATCAAAATAGTATTTAAATTTCGGAATTTTAAGCAATCTCTTAAAAATAAAGATAAAAATTACTATGCCAGCGATCAGCCATCCTATATAATCCCTCAAAAAATCGCTCGCTTTAATAACCATCCGAGTAAGCGCCGGAAGTTCTCCTCCAAATTCCTTGTATATTCCAGCAAACGTAGGAATAACAAAAATCAAAATACCAGCTACTATAATAGAAGCTATAATCAAAACAAATGTAGGATAAAACATTGCACTTTTTACTTTTGAACGTAGATGTTCTACTTTTTCAAGATATTCTGCAAGTCTTTTCAAAGTTGTATCAAGCGTTCCTGCTTCCTCTGCTGCTTTTATCATACTTATATAAAGATCACCAAAAACATCTCTATACTTTGCAAGTGCTGCTGAAAATCTACCTCCCTCCTCTACCTGTTTTGCAACATCTTTTATAATCTCTTTAAGTTTACGATTTGAAACCTGTTGTTCCAAAGCCCTCAAAGCACTAACTAATGGAATACCCGCATTTATCATAGAGTAAAGCTGGCGAGTAAATAAAACTATATCTTTGAGCTTTACTTTATCCATAAAAGACAAATTAATTTCCATATTTAAGCCAGAGGATTTTTCCTCTTTAAGGGATTCTATATAAACAACACCTTTACTTCTTATGAGATTTTTAGCAATATCGATATTATCCGCAGTTACCTTGCCTCTTTTCACTTTTCCTAATATTGTTTTACCTCTATAACTATAAACAGGCATATCTTCTTACCTATCCCGAATAAGTTTTTATCAAAGATTCTAACTCCCTAACATCAGGAGAAACTGTTTTTGCTGTTTCAAGAGAAATTGTACCTGAAAGATAAAGTTTTGCAAGAGTCTGATTCATCGTTACCATCCCGGTTTCAGCCTGACCTGTTTGCATCAATGAATAAATTTGATGAAGTTTATTTTCTCTTATAAGATTTCTTATAGCTGCCGTCGGAATAAAGACTTCAGCTGCCGCTACTCTTCCTTTTTTATCTTTCCTCTTTAAAAGCCTCTGTGCAACAATTCCCTGAAGGGAAAATGATAACTGAGTTCTTATCTGAGACTGCTTATCTGC
This sequence comes from Desulfurobacterium indicum, assembly GCF_001968985.1. Taxonomy (NCBI): domain Bacteria; kingdom Pseudomonadati; phylum Aquificota; class Aquificia; order Desulfurobacteriales; family Desulfurobacteriaceae; genus Desulfurobacterium; species Desulfurobacterium indicum. The sequence goes on from NZ_MOEN01000008.1 coordinate 41,525, forward strand.
AGGAAAAACATCAACTATACGGTTAATAGTTTCGATGGCAGAATTCGTGTGAAGAGTTCCAAAAACAAGATGCCCCGTTTCAGCAGCAGTTAAAGCTGCTGCAATAGTCTCAGTATCTCTCATCTCGCCTACAAGGATAACATCAGGGTCTTCACGAAGAGCCGACCTTAGCGCATTCGCAAAACTTTTTGTATCACTACCAAGCTCTCTCTGATTCACCAAAGACTTTCTATGTTCATAAACAAACTCAATAGGATCTTCAATCGTGATTATGTGGTAAGGATAAGTTTCATTAATGATATTAATAAGAGAAGCAAGAGTTGTAGATTTACCAGAACCGGTAGGACCCGTTACTAAAATCAATCCCTGATCAAGATGTGCAAAACTTTTAACAACATCAGGTAAGCCCAATTTTTCAAATTCTGGGATTTCAAACGGAATTAAACGGAATACCGCTGAAAGAGCAGAACGCTGAAAAAAGGCATTACCTCTAAACCTTGCAAGATTCTCTATACCAAAAGAAAAATCAAGTTCCAGTTCTTCTTCAAGACGTTTCTTCTGCATATCAGTAAGAACACTATAAATAAGCTTCTTCGTTTCATTAGGAGTCAAAAGGTTATATTCATCCATTGGAATGAGATCACCACTAACTCTCACTCTAGGAGGACTCCCGGGGGAAAGATGTAAATCTGAACCTCCCCTTTCAACCAGCTCTTTTAAAAAATCAACTATTGAAGCCATTATTTTTCCTCACATTCACAAAACTCTTAACTGCTTTTCTTCGTTTATCAATTTTAATTATAACATACTCCCATCACACAGATAACCAAATAATCAAAAAGTGGAAGTCAAAACTTTAACAACCACTTCTACTGCAACTGCCAAAAGAAAAAAAGCAAACCACTTCCTCAATTTTTCTGCTTGAACTTTATGCATAACTTTTACTCCCATTTTCGTCCCAAAATAAAGAGGAGGAATCATAAAAACAAGTGCGGGTATATAAATATACCCTAAAAAGAAAATACTTTTAATATGATGCCAGCCATAATAGATATAATTAAGAGTAGAAAAAAAAGCATTAAAAAAAACAACTCCTGTTGATGTAGCCATGGCATTTTTTATAGGAATATCAGCAAAAGAGTAAAGCATAGGAGTAACAACAGCCCCACCCCCAACTCCAAGAAGTCCAGCAAGAAATCCAGAAGTAAATCCTGTAACAAGAATTGAACGATAGTTTAATTTTTGTTTTTTCCCTTCTTCTTTTTTTGAACCTTTAAGCATTTTTATGGACATAAAAATTAAAAACAGAGCGAAAAGAACTTTTGTCATCTCAGGAGAAAGAATTTTAGCCGTTAAAGCACTTCCCACAAAATCTCCTGGAATAGCTCCCAATATAAGAAAAAGAAAAATATCTTTCCTCAAAAACCCCTTTTTTATATGTTGCCAGGCAGAAGTTGCTGATGTAACAGTCATACAAGCAAGAGACGTTGCAACTGCAGACTTAGGAACTATGCTTTCTGGAATTCCAAGAAAAGGAAACACGACCCAGAAAGTTGGAATAAATAACATCCCTCCACCTTTCCCAAGAAGACCAGATAGAAAACCAATAAAAAAACCTGCTATCGAGAGAACAATCCCAGCTTCAATAATATGTGAAAGCATACAAAAACCTCACTCAATTTTTTTCTTTTTCCCAATATTGTCTATTCATCGAAAAGTATTTTCTAATGTTCATAGGTATCTTATCAAAGTTATATCCTACTTTATAACCAACATACTTAGCCAAATTCTTTAAAAGAAATTTGGGTAAAAAATAAAGAGCTTTCTGATTCAATAAAAATTTCAATTCTGACTTAACATATTTCAGACCCTCTTTTTCAGGTTTTCCAAATGTATCGAGCATCCAGGCCTGTGTTCTATGAAAAACACCTATATCGAAATATCTTCTGAACTCCTGAAATACTGAATAAGAATGTGAATGATAAACTTTGGCTTCAGCAACATATTTAATTTTGTAACCTTTTAATAACAACCGGGCTGCTACAACAGAATCTTCACCAAATATAACACCTTCCGGGAACCAACCTACAGATTCAAGTAAATTTCTATTATACGCAGCAAAAGAGTTAGAAAGAAAAGCAACTTTAAACCCCATATGTTCTCTGTCTTTTAAATTTTTCTCAAAAGACTTTTCTGGATAATTAAATAGCCTCAAATGTTTTCCAAACAAATCAGTATCATTATATGGAATTTGACGTCCATAAGTAGCTGCTATTTCTTTATCTTTTTCCAAAGGAAGTGTTAAAAACTCAATTGCCCTATTGTTAGCAGGAATAGCATCTTGAGTAAAATAAACCAAAATATCTCCTTTTGCCTCTTTGCCTGCTAATGTTCTGGTCCCTCCATGATCAAAAGTATTTTTCGGAATAGAAATAACACGTGCTCCTTTTGAAACAGCAATATTTACCGTCCTATCCGAAGACGAGGAATCTACAACAATAACTTCATCTGGTCTCATAGTCTGATTGTTAAGAGCATCAAGAAGCCTTTCTATGTACTTTTCCGCATTATATGTTGGGATTATCACAGATATCATAGAAATCCTCTTTTACATATCTTAAATACCACAAAAATCCAAGGTTTCTCAGAAAATTTTGCTTGAAAAGTTTAAAACGAAAAACGGTAAGTAATTTTCTAACGTAAGATACATAAGGAATCTGCACATAAGCCCTAAGCATATCTTTTTGTTCCGGTTTTAAACATTGCTCAAAAGTTGATAAAAAATTCTGAGCCTGTAAAACTGTTTTGGCAATTGATTTAACCAAATCATCCTTTCGCATGAATTTTCTAATAGCATATCTTACATCAACATTTTTAGCCCCTGTATCATTTTTTTCATGCTGTCGATACAATACTGTTGGTTTTGAAATAAAATCCACCACTCCAAACGCAGACGCAACAAGAGAAAGCCACCAATCATGCATAATAGCTTTTCTTCCTATAGGATGGGCTTTTTCTAACAAAGCCCTATTAACAGCACAGGCACAACCAGTTACATTATTTTGAACAAGTAGATAATTAAGTGTTTTACATTCTGGATTAAGCTTCTGATAACGCCACATAGAATCGCTTATCACATCTAAATTAGAATCCACCACTTTCAAATCAGAATGCAAAAGAATTGATAAATCTTTACGTGAACTTTCAATTCCTTTAAACCTCTGAAGAAAAATCTCTATTTTATTTTCAATCCAAACATCATCCTGATCACAAAAAAAGAAATATTCAAAATTCCTTTCTAAAGCAATACCAATGAGATGACTAAAGTTATCCTTAGCATTGCCAAATTTTAATCCGTCGTTAAGAAAAATAATCCTTTCAGGATATTTAATGCTATACTCTTTCAAAATATCAACTGTTCCATCTTCTGACCCATCATCATGAACCAAAAGAACCCAGTTTTTGTAAGTTTGAGATATAATAGAATTAAGCTGTTGAGCTAAAAACCGTTCACCATTATAAGTAGCCATTAAAATTGCCACTGTCTTTTCTTCCACATTTACCTCAACACAGATTATGATAACCTAACTTTCTAACTAACGGTTTTTCCTTTATGTTTTCATAAAATTTTACAAGATGTTTGTTTGATAAAAAAGCATAACTCCTTGAAGTATTTATAAGAGCAACCGCTTCCTTTACTCTATCCTTATCTACAGAAATATTAAAATAGTTCAAAATAGTTTCAATCGTTGAATCTGGATTTTCCAAAAATTCCTCATACTTCAGATGCAAGATTCTCTTATCTGAACGCTTTTCAAAATCATATATTGATGATAAATATTCTTCCCATAGCTTAAAACCTTCTTCTAGAAACTGCAAACGAACTGAATCAACAAAATTTAATTTACCTTTAGCAAACATAGATTTTATAGTGTGTTTATAGTTCCATCTGAAATTATTTTTATTTTTTAAGACTCTCTTCCTCAAACTTTCAGCTACATCTACAGGATTACGATATATATGAATTATTTTTGCTTGAGGAAAAATCTCTGACCATATATTCAAAGTAATACTATTTCTTGGATCTTTCCATCCCCAAAGAAAAGGAAGATTGTCTAATTTTCTGTACTTTAGGAACCTGCGAATGCCAAGAAATTTCAATATTCTAAAACTGGAAATACTAATCTTAACTGCTTTTATTAAAGTTTCTTTGAATGTATCATCTATAAATCTAAAATTGTATGGATTATCCCACGTGGCATTTGTTTGAGCCAACAACCAATCATTAAGCTCAAGAAAAAAGAAAGATTCATTATTTGGATCTCGACTTGCTCCCATAAAAATTCCACATTTTTGAAGAACCCTTGAAAGTAAAGATGTCCCCGAACGATGCATCCCAACAATAATAATTGGCGGGTATTCCATTTGACAGCTCCATTATATTATATTTATAGTATAAAAACCATAATATTTCTTAACAAGGAAAAGCGGTACAATATTGATAAAGACAAGACTTATTGCACTGGCAATGGCAGCTCCGTTTATCCCATAATAAGGAATTAAACAAGCATTAAGAACAACATTTATAAAAGTACCACCAAATATAATATTTTGCATAGTTTTTTCTTTCCCTGTCATCATCAAAATATAGCCAACACTTCCAACAATTGCATTTACGAATTGCCCTAAAGAAAGAATAACAAGCGCCGAAGAAGCAACAATAAAATCTTTACCAAAAATTAACAATATTTGTTTGGAGAAAAAAACAAAAACAAGCAATATTGGGAGCGACATCCAAAAGATTAGTCTAGCAGACTGCCTTGCAACTTTTGCAAGACCCTTCAAATCTTTCCGTCCCCAAAACTCCGCAAACTTCGGAGCAGCAATTGAATTTATAGAAAAAAGAACAATACTAATTAATGTAGAAAGTTTTAGAACCACATTGTATATTCCTACGTCTCTGGTGGTTTTAAAAACTCCTATCATAAAAGTATCCGTCCATCCCATAATAAAAACCAATACACTTGAAAAAAGAAGAGGTAGAGAAACAGATAAGATATACTTATAAGAAATCTGTTTTAATACTGGTTTAACATAGAGGGAAAATGCCATCAAATACTTTCTACAAAGAAAAAGTGCAAAAAAGGCAAATATAATGATAGATATACCGTACGATAAAATTGGAATCAAATAAGGATAGTTTATTTTCAAAAACATTAAAGAGAAAACTAAAATAACAGACGCCAGAGCAAAAACACCAAGCTGTTGTAATAACATATAAATAGCTATTTTCTTCAATCCTCTAATAACCTCTCTTGTAATCCATAAAACCACAAAAGGAATAACAAAGATAGAAACCAATTTTAAAGGTAAAATTAAAATAGAATTATGAAATACTTTAATTGCTATATAATTAGCAAACAGAAACAAAATAAAAGATAATACACTTGAAACACTTAAAGTCAACAATAAACTTTTTTTAAAAACTTGAGGTATCAAATACTTATCTTCTGAAACCATAAACTCGGAAGTAAACCTCAAAAGTGCTATGTCCATCCCCAAACGACCAAACATTCCCGATATCTGAAGAAACATAAGACATATAGAGAAAACACCCCATGCTTCAGCACCATAATGACGAGTAACAATAACCGTAAAGCAATAACCAACAACTATGCCAGCAATCTTCAGAATAAAAGCAATCCCCGAGTTTTTTAAAAGTTCCTTTAAATCCTGATCTTCAAAACATCTATGCGCTAAATTAACAATTCGATTGATAATCATTCAATAATTATTCCTCACATACCAGTTTATATGCCACCATAACTGGAAAATCATCGTAAACAAGCTTAAAATATTTATTATCATAATGCCTAAGAATAAACATCTGATTAAACATAGAATAGAAAGGCTGCTGATCCATTATAAAACCAAGTAACTTACCTTTACTTTTCACAAGATCAAAATAATATCTTCCCGCAGGATCATAAGAAAATTCCCTATAATGTCCATCTATATTAATGGCTATTTTATTTAAAACAGCTGTTCCCCTGGCCTTGATAACTCCTGTTTTAAGATCTATAGTAATACCTCCACAAATAACCTTATTCTTAGAAGGAATAAAACAGACTCCTACCGGGTTAATGCTGTCTTTAATTCCCTTTTTCAAATCAAAATTCCATGTTCCGAAATAGTTAATCCACGCAAACTTCCCAATTTCATCTTCAGTAAAAATCCAGTAAACAGGATGACTTAACCTACCATTAAACACCCCTTTAAAAAACTTGTCTCTAATTGACTCTGGAGTCTGCCCCTCTTTCAGCCATTTATTTATATAGGTTACTCCCACATTAGATATACCTTTAATCGTGTTATAAGCAATTTCTGGAGAAGAAGTAGAAAATGTAGTGGCAACAAAGTAAGTCTTAGGAGAAAGCTGAGATTGTCCGTCATGATAGACAGCTCGCCTTGATAGATATTGAATAGCAGTTCCGTAATCCCACCATGTCCATATCCAAGAATCTACAGGTGTAATCTCTTTCAACTTTAAAAAGGCTCCTTCAAGTGTAGGAGTTATTTTAGGAACAGCTACAAACTTCACTGCTTCTGTTTGAGAAACGAAAGCAATAATAGTAATTAATACAGCAATCGACAAAGTCAAGATATTCCTGAAAATAACTTTTCCCTTCTCATCATTTTTTGGTTTTGGCAAACTCAATTTCAAAACATAGTTAAATAACTCATCAAAAATATACCCAAAACCAATACCCACGAAAGGAGCCAAATACATAGAAAATCTATTACCACTTTTAAAAACCATAAGTCCTAAAAGAAAAGAAGGTATCAAAAATATCGTTTCTCTCCATTTCCTATAGAACATGTAAAATATAAAAGCCATTCCTAACCAAAAAATGATACTGCTGCCAACAGTTGTCAGTATTATCATCTTTAAAGAAGCTCTCTGAGCCTCGCTAATGGATTGGAGAACGTTGGGGAATCCTGTTTTTACAGCTGTTTTACCAAAATTAATTATGTACATACTCGCTCTTGATATAAAGGAATGAATACCATGCCAGAGAACAAACGGACTTGAAAATAGAGCCAGAACGCCTATTAATTTTAAATCCTCCTTTGTAACTCTCCCATTTGTTATAAAAATCCCTAATATAAAAACGACAAACATAATCAAAACAAGATCTGGATGAGCATACCACCAGTTAAACAAATAACAAGATATCCCTGCTAAAATTGCAAAAATATATCTTTTCCGCCCTTCAGTATGCAGAATTTTATGAAAAAAATAAGCTATTAAAAAAGGGAAGAACAAATTCAAAGAATCTGTATCAAAACGAGCAATTGTTGTCCTTGCAAGATACATTAAAGATAGTACTCCAAACACAGCACCGGAAAAACCAGCAACTGGAGCACCTATTTCATCCATATAAATTACCAAAGGAATAACGAACAAAACAGCAAGTATAGGTGTAAGATAAACTGCCACATTCTCTATATGTGTATTAAAAAACTTGGAAAAAACGGCACCCATAAAACTTTCAAGGGGTATCGGATCAGGATATACAGCTTTGTAAGCTTTAAGTTTTTCAACTTCCGAATCAGATAGTTTAGAAACTATATAATTATCTGGAACAAACCTTAAAGGATCCATCTTTCCAGCTTTATATTTTCCTTCAAGATAATCTTCACTCCATCTCGCAAAATAGAAAGCATCGTAACTTGTGAATAAAGGACGATCTTTATAATAAAAACTGGATCTTCTAGCATGCCAAACTGCAAGATCATCAAAGCGCAAATAAAGTCCTGCTATAACAGGAATTATAATGAAAACAAGCAACCTCACCAATCTCCAACTTCTAATCTTCTCCACACCTATCTCCAGAAACTGAGTATTTAAGACAAAAGCAATTATAGCAAAGCGCACAATATTGACATTTAAATTCAGACACCTAAAATATCTTTACACATAACTATTATCTCGGAGCATGGCGCAGTCTGGTAGCGCGCTTGGTTCGGGACCAAGAGGTCGGGGGTTCAAATCCCCCTGCTCCGACCACTATCTATATATTTAACCAACTTATCTGCCTGAAGTTTTAAATTTAACAGGTTCCCTGTGTTACAAATTAAGAAATCAGCGAACTTCAGCTTTTCACCATAAGGAAGTTGTAGTTTATCCCTCCTGATAACCTCTTTCATTCCAAACTTTTTAGAGGCTCTCATATATCTTTGACCTTTATAAGCAAAAACAAGCACAATTTTATCAACAATCTCATGCCAGCCAGATTCTATTAAAACTGCTGCCTCAATAAAAATAAGCTTATTACTTCCTGACATAGAGATAATTTTTTCTTTTACCAAAGGATGAGTAACAGAAGTGAGTTTTTTTAAAGCTTCCCTATCGGAAAACACAATGTCTGCCAATCTTTTTTTATCTATTTCACCGTCAGCACGAAGAATATCTTTACCAAACAGAGAGATCACAGTATCATAAGCTACCTCGCCTCTTTTCAAAAATTTTTTAGCCATATCGTCAGCATTTAAAACTCTGTAACCCTTCATTCCAATAAACTGAGAAAGAGTGCTTTTACCTGCCCCGATATTACCTGTTATACCTATAATCATGTTTTCATTTCCTTTTTCATCATAAAACTATCAAAAACAGGCAATATCATTGCAACTACCGGAACAGCAACAATTATACCCAGAAAATTTCCATAGGTTGCACCAAAAAAGACCGCAAAAAATATCAAAAGCGGATTTATTCCCGTAGTTCTGCTCATAACCATAGGATATATAACATTTTCAAGAGCAGCTTCCGATAAAAAAACGATTCCAACGGCAACTATATGAAAAAGATCTCCGTTATCAAAAATAGCCAGCAAAATGGAAGGAACAAAAGCGGTAAAAAAACCCACATAAGGAATCATATTCATTATCCCGGCAACAACTGCTATAAGAAAACTATATCTAATTCCAATTGCCGTTAAGGTAATAGAAAAATAAACAGCGACTAAAAACGCCATTAACAACTGGCCTCTGATATATCCTGACAGAGAATCATTTACCTTGTCTATCAAAACAGCCGTCTCTGCCCTATGTTCAAAGGGCAAAAGTTTCAAATACAAATCCCTTAAATTTTCCCAATCTACAAGGATATAATAAGAAAGAAATGGTATTACAACAATGTTTATGGCTATAGAAGCTATTGAAAAAACACCAGAGAATATTTTCTGAACCAAAGCCGCAACTGTTATTGAATTGTTGATATCAAAGTTTCGATAGATGAGAGAAAAAACAGATTTCATATTGCCAGGATTAAATCTTCCTGAAAAAATTTTTTTACCTAAATATTTAGCAAGATAAAAGTCAATTTTAGAGACTAAAACAGGAAGATAATCGATAAAACTTTCAATCTGTTTTAACAAAACCGGGAAAATTACAAGTATCAATCCTAAAATTGCTACCAATATCAATACTACTGTTAAAACCGCAGCTATCTGGCGCTTCTTAAACAATTTTAAAAAAAATTCGAATATCGGAAATGTTATATATGCACTTGCCATAGCGGCAAAGAAAGGAAAAATTACCGATTTCATTATAAAAAGAGAAATAACAAAAATAATAATAGTAGAGATAACCACAATTTCGGGAAAATATTTATCAAAGAGTGTTCTATTCACTTCCCAGCTCCCTTATCCCTATTATTACATAGCTTATCCCTGAAATAACAGTCACACCACCAGTAAAGGGATATAGGAATTCTAACATAATGTTTAGATAATAATTATTGAAATTTAGATGAAGTAATGTAAAAAATATTGTTAAAAATTGAGAAAATGCTGTAAATTTTCCTATTAAAATCGGTTTTATTCTATCCAGCTTCTCAAAAACAGTTAAAAGCCAACCACCAACGATTATTAAGATATCTCGTGAAATAACTAATATGGTAAGCCATGGAGGAATAATTTTATGGACATAACTTAACACAACAAAAGCCGAATCGATAAGAGCTTTGTCAGCTAAAGGATCCATTATCACTCCGACAATTGTAACTTGCTTCAATTTGCGGGCTAAAAATCCATCAACAGCATCACTTAAAGCGGCTATAATAAACAATATAAGCGCTATCTTGAAATTTCCATAATGAAGAGCCATTATAAAAAGAGGAACAATTAAAGCCCTAACAACAGTTATAGAATTTGGTATATTTACCATTAGCACCAACTCCAATATTAGAGGTTGAATAATGCAATTTTCAAAAATAGCAATTGAGGATTATATACTATCTTTTCTGAAAGAAGATATAGGCTTTACAGGAGACATAACATCATCCTCTCTTCCAGGAAAACGAATAAAAGCATACATCGAAGCAAAAGAAAATTTTATACTTGCAGGAAGTCCTTTCTTCCAGAAAACATTCGAAATGTTAGACAAAAGCTTTGAATTCATATGGAAGAAAAATGAAGGCAATCGAGTAGCTAAAGGAGAAATAATCGCTTATATTGAAGGTAATGAAAAAGCTCTTTTAACAGGAGAAAGAACTGCTCTAAACCTTATTCAACATCTCTCCGGCATAGCTACAAATACCCGTAAATATGTAGAGATATTAAATGGAACAAATATTAAGCTTCTGGATACGAGAAAAACCACTCCAGGACTTAGATACTTTGAAAAGTATGCAACAAAAGTTGGAGGAGCCTACAACCATAGAATGGGTTTATACGACGCAGTAATGATAAAGGACAACCACATTAAAGCATTTGGAAGCGTTGAAACTGCTGTTCTTGAAATTTCAAAAAATATTCCTGTAACAATGTCTATAGAAGTCGAAATAGAAAATTGGCAGCAGCTTGAAGAAGCTATTAAAGTTAAAGAATTAATAAACATCATCATGCTGGACAACTGGTCATTACAAGAGATAGACAGAGCAGTGAAATTTATCAGAAAAAATTTTAATCACGTTGAAATAGAAATATCCGGAGGAATAACATTAGAAACATTAAAAATGTTAAGAAACAAAGATATTGACTACGTATCAACAAGCAAGCTCATCACCAGAGCCAAATGGGTTGATATAAGTATGGAGGTAGAATGAATATTCATCCGTTAAATTTACTAGATGCAGTCCTGGTAATAATTCTGGGATGGAATTTTTTCAGAGGCTTCAACAAAGGTGTCATAGAAGAAATTATATCCATTGCCGGAGTTATCGTGAGTATATTTATAGCTATCAAAACAGCCCATATAGTAGCTGCAAAATTTGTACCCGATCCTGACGCACCTGTAATTATCATGACAGGATTTGTAATATATGGAATCCTATTCTTAATATCAAAATACATAGCGTTTACTTTGAATTCGCTCTATTCTAAAGGTTTCTTGGGACTAATTAATAATATCATGGGATTCCTATTCGGTATATTCAGAGGAATTCTGCTTGCATCCATATTTTTACTCTTCATAGGGACAACTATGCCTGACAGTTATCTAATAAAAACAAGCTATCTTGGCGGATTCTTAGTACCGGTAACTGATACAATAGTATCCTTTCTGCCTGAAAAGGCAAAAAAGAAAGTCGAGAAAAACTGGAAAGTTGCAGAAGTAATACTTCTTAAAAACAGAAAAAGATGGAAGGAATAAAAAAGGTCCGCTTTAATAAAGCGGACCTTAAAAAGAAATTTTTCTCAATTATATACCAACGGAAGCCATATATTTAATCAAATCCCCCAATCTGTTGGAATAACCAAACTCATTATCATACCAGGAAATAATCTTAACCATATTTCCGCCTATAACATCGGTAGATTTTGCATCAACTATTGAAGAACGTCTATCACCTATATAATCAACAGATACAAGCTCCTCTTCGGTATAACCTAATATGCCTTTTAACTCACCTTCGGCAGCTTCCTTTAACGCGGCATTAACTTCCTCAACTGTAACCTCTTTCTCAACAGTACAAACGAAATCGATTAGAGAAACATCAGGGGTTGGAACTCTTATGGAAATCCCGTTAAATTTTCCTCTAAGTTCAGGAATCACAAGACCTACCGCCTTTGCCGCACCTGTTGTTGTTGGAACCATTGATACGGCAGCCGCTCTTGCTCTTCTTAAATCTTTATGTGGAGCATCCAAAAGCCTCTGATCAGCAGTATAAGAGTGAACCGTCGTTAAAAATCCTTTTTCTATTCCAAAATTCTCAAGCAATACTTTTGCAACAGGTGCAAGACAGTTAGTTGTACATGAAGCGTTAGAAACTATAAAATGTTTATCGGGATCATATTCTTTATGATTAACACCAACTACAAACGTAGCGTCAGGCTCTTTTGCAGGTGCCGAAATAAGAACTCTTTTCGCTCCAGCTTCCAGGTGCTTTGAAGCACCCTCTCTATCTCTAAATCTGCCGGTAGCTTCCAGAACTATATCAACTTCCAGACCTTTCCAAGGTAATTTCGCAGGATCCTTCTCTGCATAAACTGTTATTTCTTTGCCGTTTATAACAAGTTTATCCCCTTTTACTTCTACCGTTCCGGGAAATTTACCGTGTACAGAGTCGTACTTTAAAAGATGAGCAAGTGTAGCAGCATCTGTCAAATCGTTTATTGCCACAATTTCAAATTCACCATCATCTAAAATAGCACGATGAAAACATCTTCCAATTCTTCCGTAACCGTTGATTGCAACTCTTACACCCATTATAATCCTCCCTTAAACGGTTTATTTCTAACACTTAAATGATAAACTTTATTCATCACATTTACAACAAAAAAGAGGTTCTTAAATGCTTGCTATTGCCACTTTAGGACTATTCGTAGCAGGAATAGCTACAGGTGTTACATTGTTCCAAATGAAAAAGATGAACACTATAAAGAAAAAACTGATTTCACTTTTTTCACTACCAAAACAGGTCAGCTGGAATGAACTCGTTTATTATATAGAAAAAGAGAGAAATGAAAAGAAAAATCGGGATAACATTCATCTTCTCTCCCAGGCATTAAACCTGTTAAACGAAGGATTAGTAATAATGTCCCCTGCCGGGAAACTTATATACACCAACAGATTTGCAAGAGAACTTTTAGACATCGATAAAGAAAAATACAGGGATAGATATTTTTATCAGGTAATTAGTGACTTAGATGTGATAACTTTCATAAACGAAAATTTCGACAAAGAATACAACGTGTGGGAAAGCAAAAAGATAAAAAATCGATATATACAACTCGTGTTCGCAGCAGATGTAGATGAAAAAGTTTTATTACTCAGGGATCTAACACAGATCAAAAAGTACGAAAATCTTAAAAGAGATTTCATCGCAAATGTCTCACATGAACTCAAAACACCCGTTGCCACACTCAAACTACTTATGGAAACACTTGAAGATGAATGCCAAACAAACAAAACAGCAATCGACTTTATCAAAAAAGCCCAGGGAAGAATAGAATACATGGAACAACTCATACAGGATTTAATAACCCTGACAATGCTTGAAACAAGCAAGGGTATTCCATTTGAAAAGAAAAAAATCAAACTTAAACCGATAATAGATAAAATAGTCGAAGAAACCAGCGTCATAGCCAAGCAAAAAAATGTTCAAGTTGAATCGCTTCTACCCGAAGACCTTGAAGTTATCGGGGACGAAAGACTTTTTTACTTTGTATTCAGAAATCTTATAGACAACGCGATAAAATACAACCACGAAGGCGGAAAAGTTGAAATAAAATACTCAACCCTTCCAAAAGAGCAGGTAATATCTGTTTGCGATACAGGACCAGGCATACCAAAATCTCATTTACCCTTTATATTTGAAAGGTTTTACAGAGTGGATAAATCAAGATCTAGAAAATTGGGCGGAACAGGACTGGGACTTTCCATAGTTAAACTCGCTGTAGAAAAACTAAACGGAAAAGTTGATGTCGAAAGTGAAGTTGGCAAAGGAACATGCTTCAAAGTATATTTTCCTTATTCTTAGTTGTGTTATTATTGTATCCACCAATTATTCGGAGGTTTTCCTTTGAGGAAAATAGTTATCGCAGTAGCGTTGGTACTCTCTATAATACCTTCATACTCCAAAGCTCAAACACTGGCATCAAACAACACAATACTATCAACACAAAATACGACACTAAAACCTGTTATAGAAGAGATAAAAATTGAAGGAAACACATATCTGCCTAAAGAAAGTATTCTCTATAGAATTTCCTTAAAGCCGGGAGAACCACTAAACAGAGAAAAAGTAGCCGAAGACATAAAAAACATATTTTCCCTGGGTTATTACAAAACAATAGAAGTAGTTGAGGAAAAACAGGGGAGCAAAATAATTTTAAAATACATACTGAAAGAAAAACCCAAGGTAAAATCTATAACTTTTAAGGGTAATAAGCACATCTCTACAAAAGATTTAATAAAAGAAACAGGATTCAATGAGGGAAATTTCACAGGGCATATATTATCCTACGAGAAACTTGATGAATTAAAGAACAAAATAATTGATCTATATCATGAAAAAGGTTATATAAATGCCAATGTCACCTATTCCATAGCTGAAACCGAACCCCAAAAAGCAGATGTAGTATTCAAAATAGATGAAGGACAAAAAGCGTACGTTTGCAAAATCGTAATAAAAGGAAACAAGGCACTTGCTACAGGAGACATAAAGGACGCTCTTCTTACAAAAGAGCGTTGCGTCTGGAAATTAAGATTTCATCCACCGCTTGTAAAGGAAAACTTAGAAAAAGACGTAGAGAGGATAAAGAAACTTTATGAAAGCAAAGGCTATATAGAAGTAAAAGTAGGAAAACCTATTGTAAAAAAACTAAACGGTTGTTACGAAGTTATATATCCCATTATAAGCGAAGGACCTCGATACTATTTCGGAAAAATCTCAGTCAAAGGAAATACACTATTTACATCAAAAGAGTTGTTAAAACTTGTAAACGGACTTAAGCCCGATAACCCTTATAATCCTAATTTACTAACAGAATTTTCTATAAGAGTAGCAAAACTTTATGGAAAATACGGATACATCTTTGAAACTACAATACCAGAAATCAACATTGATGATAAAAATCACAAAGTAAACGTAACATTTGTCATCCATGAAGGCGAGAGAGCAAAAATAAGATACATTAACATCAAAGGCAACTACAACAGCAGAGACAGAACTGTAAGAAGAGAACTTGACATATATGAAACGGGAATATTCAACACGGAAAAACTTGAACGTTCCGTAAGAAGACTTTACAACACAGGTTATTACGAAGCTGTTAATGTTAAACCGAAAGTTGTAGATAAAAACCTTTTAGATATAGATGTTGATTTAAAAGAGCGTCTTACAGGAATGTTCTCCATCGGTGTTGGATATAGCTCCACTACGAAATTAACTGGAATGGTTTCTCTACGCAAAGGGAATCTTTTTGGAACAGGAGATTCAATATTTATTTCCGGGCAGTTCGGCTCCTCAGTAACCTATTTTGATATCGGATACAACCACAAGTGGTGGCTCAACCAGCCTCAAACACTCGGAATAAGAGTTTACAACCACAAAAACGAATATACAACTTACACGAGCCACAGAAAAGGCTTCTCTTTCAATATATTCAGAAGAGTAAAAAAAGACTGGAACATAGGTATAGGTTATACCCTTGAAAAGAACACTGTAAGTGACATAGACCCCAACGCCACAAGCATCGTTAAAGAAGAAGAAGGAACATCCGTAATAGGCCTTATATCATCAAGAATAACATTGGATTTAAGAGACAATCGTTTCCTTCCCCACAGAGGCTTTATGTTTAGCCTAAACACTAAATTTGCCGGACAAGCACTAGGCGGCGACAGCAACTTCTACGAAGCAGTTGCAGACATATCAAAATACATCTATCTTGATGATTTTTCAGAGAACTACAAAATTCCTGTTGTTCTATCAGCACACCTAAAAGCCGGATTTGCAGACACTTACGGAAAAACTGAAGATGTTCCTATAGATTACAGATTTTTTGTCGGAGGCGATACAACAGTAAGAGGATTCCGCTGGGGAGAAGCTGGACCGGTCGATGCCAATGGCGACCCGGAAGGTGCAAATAGAGAACTTGTTATGAACTTTGAAATAGGCTACGATATATCAAATAACTTACGTTTTATAGGATTTTTTGATATAGGTGCCGGATGGTGGAACAAGATCGATCTGGGAACTTTAAGAAAAGCTGCCGGTGCAGGGATAAGAGTGATGACCCCTGTCGGACCGATAAGATTGGATATAGGTTATAAATTAGACAGAAAACCTGGAGAAACTGCTTCCGAATGGCATTTCGGACTCGGAAGCTACTTCTAAAATATAAGGAGGACTATAATGAACAGATTTAAAAAGCTACTAATCGCTATGGCAGGAGCATGTGTAATCTTCGGAATGGGAACATTTAAAGCTAAAGCAGAAGATTTTGCCGTTTATTATATAGACATGCAAAAGATAATTAACGAATCTTCTCAAGGTAAAAAAGCAAAGGCAGAACTGGAATCAAAAATAAAAAAAGCAGAATCAAAATTGAAGAAACTGGCAGAAGAAATCGAACAGATAAAGAAAGACCTTTCATCTCCTCTAATAAGCAAGAAGACTAAACAGGAAAAAGAAAACGAAATACAGACAAAAATTCTTCAATACAGACAACTGCAACAAGAAAGCCAAAAACTACTCTCTCAACTTCAAAGAGAACTCACATCTAAAATTGTCGATGATGTTTTCAAAGTAGTAAAGCAATACAGAAAAACACATCGTATCCCAATGATTGTAGAGAAAAACGAAGCTGGAATAATATCAGCAGATCCAAAGTACGATTTAACGGATAAAATTCTAAAACTCTACAGCAGGGCAGGAAAATAATGGGCATAAGCATCAAAGAGATAGCAGAAATTATCGGCTGCACGATAAA
Organism: Desulfurobacterium indicum; assembly: GCF_001968985.1. NCBI lineage: Bacteria > Pseudomonadati > Aquificota > Aquificia > Desulfurobacteriales > Desulfurobacteriaceae > Desulfurobacterium > Desulfurobacterium indicum. The sequence continues at coordinate 58,462 of NZ_MOEN01000008.1, forward strand.
AGGTAATCCTGACATAGAGATAAAAGGTATAAACGAAATACAAAAAGCTAAGGAAGGTGAACTTACATTCCTTTCAAATCCCAAATACGAAAAATTCCTCAATACAACAAATGCCTCAGCTGTAATTGTTGGAAAAGAGTATGACGTTCCGATAACCCAGCTTATCTGTGAAGAGCCTTATGTGGCATTTACCAAGGTGTTATCAATTCTTATTAAAAAACCGCTTCCTGAACCTAAAATTTCAGAAACAGCAACTATCGATGAAACCGCAACCATAGGAAACAACGTATACATAGGAGACCATGTATCCATAGGAAAGAATTGCAGAATAGGAAACAATGTTAAGATATATCCTGGCGTCGTAATAGGTGATCATTGTGAAATAGGCGATAACAGTATAATTTTTGCTAACGTTACAATATATCACGACATAAAAATCGGAAAAAATGTAAGAATACATAGCGGAACAGTAATAGGCTCAGACGGTTTCGGATACGCATTCAGCAAAAAAGAGATGAAAATTTACAAAGTTCCTCAAGTAGGAAGAGTAATAATAGGCAATGACGTTGAAATAGGCGCAAATACGACCATAGACAGAGGAACTATCGGAGATACAATAATAGGAGACGGCACAAAAATAGACAATCTCGTCCAGATAGCACATAATGACAAAATAGGGAAAAATTGTTTTATCGTATCTCAGGTAGGCATTTCCGGTTCAACGGAAATAGGCGACAACGTTACTCTTGCAGGACAGGTAGGTGTTGCAGGACATATTAAAATAGGAAGCAACATAACAGTAGGAGCAAAATCAGGCGTAACAAAATCCATCACAAAACCTGGAATATATGCAGGTTTCCCTGTAAAAGATTTTAGAACATGGAGAAAAACAGAAGCTCTTATTAATCGTCTCCCTGAAATCTACGAAAGGATAAAATCTCTTCTCTCAAGCAAGGAGAAAAAAGGTTGAAAATCGCTCACATATCCGACAGCCATCTTGGATATGCCCAGTATAACCTCGTTGAGAGAAAAACAGATTTCTTTACAGCATTTGAACAGGCAATAGATAAAATCATAAAAGCTAATGTTGATCTTGTTATTCATACGGGAGATCTCTTTGAATCTCCGCAACCCGATATGATATCTCTGTCAAAAACGATAAAACAATTCCGAAGGCTAAAAGAAAAGAATATTCCCGTAGTTGCAATCACCGGAAACCACGATAGGACTTTAAGAAAAGGAAGGATCCCTCCACAAAAAATACTGGAAGATTTGGGTCTGTTGCATCTCATTTCACCTTACGGTGAAAAAGTCTTTGGCGATCTTTACATTGCAGGCATCCAGTTTATGACAAAAAATCATCTCTCAGAACTCAGGGAGAAAATTTTTCCATCGTTTTCAGAAAGAGCAGCTAAGTATAAATACTCCATATTTATGTGTCACCAGGGTATTTCTCCGTATCTTCCCTTTGAAGGTGCAGCCGAAATGAATATGTCCGACCTTCCAAAGGAATTTACCTATTATGCAGGTGGCCACATACATAACTTTATACACAACACAACAGAAAAATTCTTTAGTTATGCAGGCGTAACCGAATTCAGAACGGCAAAAGAAGCAGAAACAACAAACCGGGGATTTAATATAATAGACCTGAAAGCTAAAAGTTTACAGAGAGTAGAACTTGAGAATTTGAGAAAATTTCTCACCATTACGATAGAAGAAAGCGAAAACGAAAGTCAAAAACTTGAAGAGATAACAGAAAAAGCTTCCTCATGTGCTGAACCGCCAATTGTAATAATTAAATATCTTTATAAAGAAAAACCATTTTCAGAAACAACTGCTTTGAAAAAACTAAAAGGAAACACTCTCATCGTCAGAATCCTCCAGAAAAACATATCCCGAAAGGAGTCTGAAAAGATCCAGAACACAACATCCATAGAAGAAATTGTAAAAAAGTATTTTAAAGATAAGAAAAAATCTGTTCAGGATTTAAGCGTTGAGTTGGCAATATCTTCCATTGAACATACAGAAGAAATTCTTTTAAAGTTTTTAGAGGAGAAAACAGGATTAAAGATAACCTTTTTAAATTTTTAAGAGATTGTCTTATAGATGTTCTTTCTCCTGAATACTGCGCAGTATGCGGAAAATTCCTTATAGGTAAACACAGAAAAATTGCATGCGAAGAATGCTGGAAAATTCACATAAAACCTTTTTCCGGAAAAAGATGCATAATATGTGGCTATCCTTTGAATCTTGCTCCCGGAAGTGAACCTTTATGCAGAGATTGCTTTGAGAAAAAGAGAAAATTCAATTTTTCAGAAATATCTTACTTCGGACTGTATAGCGGACTTCTCGAAATAGCAATCAAGACATTTAAAATAGGCAAACGGCACGACATAGGAGAAGAGATTGGAAAAACCATATCGGTTCACTTTAAAAACTTTCTTTCACGTAACAGAATGGATTTTGTAATTCCCGTTCCACTCCATATTGAAGAATTAAAAACAAGAGGCTTTAACCAATGCCATCTAATTTTGTCTGCTGCAAATATTCCGTTTATGGACGGAGTTGAAAAGAGATATCACGGAAAAAAACAGGCTCTGCTTTCAAAAGAAGAAAGAAGAAAAAATGTCAAAGGCTTGTTCTCTATCAAAAGAGAAATCATTTCAAATATTAGAGGGAAACGACTCTGCATATTTGATGACATATTTACCACAGGAAGCACCGTAAACGAAATAGCAGAAGAACTTATCAAAGCCGGTGCAGATACCATTTACGTCTACACAGTCGCACGCTCCATCAAAAAATCAAAATAGTATAATTTTCATAAAGAAATCCTTTTAAAAGGGGATAACGATGAAAAGAATAGGATACACTATAACCGCTTTCTTGCTTCTGATTTTTGGAATGAAAGCAATAGCTTCCACGTATACAGGTTTCAAACCTCTTAAAAAGGGCGATTGGTCAAAATACACAATAATAAGCGAAGATGGAAAAAGGACAACATTAACTTACATATATGGTGGAAAAGAAAAAATCAACAGAAAAACCATCAACATAATAGAATTTTCCGGAAAATACGGAAACATAGCAGGAGTAATACAACTCGGTAGTGTACGATATTTTGTGTAAGCTTGAGAAATGGGATAACCTCCTGGGGAACACCCCACAAATACCAACCCCAGGAGGCAAAAATGGAACTACAGAAGATTTTACCAGACCTAGTTAAGGAAGTGGTAAAGCAAACCTTAGAGTCAATCATGACGGCTGAAAGAGAAGTGTTTCTTAAAGAACATGGAGGAACAAAGAACGGCTTTTACGTTAGAAACTTAGATACTGTTATCGGTAAGCTTGAAAATCTGAGAATTCCAAGAGATAGAGAGGGAAAATTCAGAACAAAGTTGATAGAACCTTATAGAAGAAGAGATATCAATCTTGAAGACTTAATACTTGGGATGTTTGCCTCTGGTATGAGTGCAAGAGCAGTAGCCCAGGCTCTTGAAAGCGTGTTTGAACTTAAATACTCACCCTCAACCATAAGCAAAATATCGCAGGTAACCTTAGAGGAAATA
>NZ_MOEN01000009.1 GCF_001968985.1 Desulfurobacterium indicum
TGAGGCTAAGGAAGAACTTCAGGATATGTTCTCCAGGAGGTACTCCTAATGGTTTACACAAAATTATTGACACAACCTCAGACTGAGTGTAAGAAATTTTTTCATACTATCCTCCTGAATATAAAGTTATTCTAATAAAAATTATAGTAAAATTAATTGTGCATGCAAGAATCTTAATTTAAAAATAAGGGCGGTTGAAATTTTTTTGATGGGTAAAGCTTATGGTTGGAAATGGGAGATGCCGGGCAGAAAGCCCGGCCGGTGATTAAAGGTTATAGAAAACGTCCATTCCTTTATATACGGCATTGCCGTTTAAAATTTCTTCTATTCTTAAAAGCTGGTTGTATTTAGCGTTTCTCTCACTTCTGGCTGGTGCGCCTGTTTTTATCTGGCCGGAATTAACGGCAACTGCAAGATCTGCTATAAATGGATCTTCTGTTTCGCCGGAGCGGTGAGAGATAACTGTTGTATAATTTGCCCTTTTTGCCATTTCAATGGCGTCCAGTGTTTCAGTTACCGTTCCTATCTGATTGAGCTTTATCAAAATGGAATTTGCAAATCCATCTTTTATTCCGAGAGCGAGCAGTTCGGTGTTTGTTACGAATACGTCATCACCGACAAGCTGGACTCTGTTTCCCAGAGCCGCAGTTAATAGTTTCCAGCCTTCATAGTCATTTTCAGCCATACCGTCTTCTATGCTGATTATTGGATATTTATCAACCAGATTTCTATAAAAGTCAATAAGCTCTTCTCTTTTAAGTGTTTTCCCCTCACCTGCAAGTTCATATATGCCTTCACCTTTGTAAAATTCTGAAGATGCGGCATCAAGTGCGAGCATTACATCTTCTCCAGGAACATATCCTGCATCCTCTATGGCTTTTATTATTACTTGAATGGCTTCTTCGTTAGAAGAAAGGTTTGGTGCAAAGCCGCCCTCATCACCTACATTGGTTGAGTGTCCCATCTCTTTTAGAACTTTTTTGAGTGTGTGATAAATTTCAACGCCCATTCTTAGAGATTCTGCGAATGTTTCTCCGCCTACGGGCATAATCATAAATTCCTGAATATCAACGTTGTTGTCGGCATGAACGCCGCCGTTAAGGATGTTCATCATAGGAACAGGTAGTTCTTTTGCGTTAACGCCACCTATATACTTGAACAGAGGCAGATCAAGTTCAAGGGCTGATGCTCTACATACAGCCATTGAAACGCCAAGTATTGCATTGGCTCCGAATCTGCTTTTATTTTCGGTTCCATCAAGTTCAATCATGAGTCTGTCAATGTTTGTTTGATCTGTTGATTCAAGTCCTATAAGTGCAGGGGCTATTTCCTGGTTTACATTGTTGACTGCTTTTAAAACGCCTTTTCCAAGGTATCTTTTTGGATCTTTATCTCTGAGCTCCAGAGCTTCTCTTTCTCCTGTTGATGCTCCGCTTGGAACGGCTGCTCTTCCGACAACTCCCGTTTCAAGAGTAACTTCTACTTCAACAGTTGGATTTCCTCTTGAATCAAGGATTTCCCTTGCTCTTACATCAACTATTCTGGACATCTCTCTCCTCCGCACAGGTTTTCTATCTTTTTCAATATTTTTTCGCTTCCCCGGATTTTGAAAATTCTACCATTCTTTTCGTACTGGCACTCTATTTTCAGTTTTTCAAAAGGACATTCGTCTATCAAATTTTCTGCAATTTCAGGCCATTCTATTACCTTTACTCTTTTGTCAAACAGGTATTCTTCTATGCCTATGGGTTCTAGATCCTCTGCCGAAGATAATCTGTAAAGATCAACATGTATCAGTTTATCACCATATTCCTGAACTATTGTGAACGAGGGGCTTGAAACTTCTTCCGGTGTAATGCCGAGACCTTCGGCGATGCCCCGGGTTATGCATGTTTTCCCGCAACCGAGATCTCCGGAAAGCAGAATAACGGTTCCTTCAGGAACGACTTTTCCTATGATTTTACCTAAATGGTAGGTATGTTCTGTGGAAGGTGAAAAGATTTTTATCGTCAACGTTCTGTCCTCTCACCGACAAGAGAGATGGTTGTGAAGTTTGCCTTTCGAAGTCCGTCTATTATTCGGAATACATACATATAAGGTGTTTCTCTATCTGCTCTTATATATACCCGTGCGTTTTTATTCAAAAGAGGGATAACCTGATTTATGTCTGTGTATGTTTTGCCTTTGTAAAATATTTTCCCCCACTTGTCCACCATTATCTTATTTACTATTTTGTTTTCTTTGTAGCTTATAGGTGCTCCGCCTTTAGGAACGTGTATTTTAACTTCTCCGCCGGACATAAATTCTGTACTTACGGCAAGAAAGATAACCAGCATAAGAGTAAGGTCCAGGATTGGTGATAGTATGATCTGCGCGATTGGTTTTCTTTTGCTACTTCTCAGGTTCAATTTTTACTCCTGATAAGAGTTTTATGGGCTTCTTTCCATACTTTTACCGCTTCTTTACACTCTTCTACTGAAGGGACAAGGGCTATTCTGAAAAAGCCTTCTCCTCCTTTACCGAAAAACTCTCCCGGAGAAACCACTATGCCGTATTTTAACAGATGAAGAGCATAATCTTTTGATGAAATACCTTCAGGAACTTTCACCCAGAAGTAAAAGGTTGCTTTAACATCTAAAAATTTAAAGCCTTCGTTTTTAAAAAACTCTTCGAAAATTTCTTTTTTCTTTCTGAAAGTTTCCCTTCTTTCACGGACGTGCTTTTCATCCTTCCACGCTTCTCTAGCTCCAATTTGAACAAATTCCGGGGAGCCTACTCCGAAAGATGAGCGAAACCGAAGATACTCTTTGATTATTTTTTCGTCGCCTGCGACAAAACCACTTCTATATCCTGTCATTCCGCTTCTTTTTGATAGTGAATGAAAGACCACAACATTTTCTCTGCCAATTTGGAGTGCCGATAGCGGTTTCTCCTCAAAATAGATTTCTGTGTAGCATTCATCCGAACATAGAATTATGTCGTATTCTTTGCATATTTCATATATGTCTTCAAGGTAACTTTTTGGCGCCACGGCACCTGTAGGATTGTGAGGATAATTGATCCAGACTATTCTGGTTTCTTCGAGTATAGAAGGGGATATTTTGTCCAATCTTAGCAGAAAGTTGTTTTCGAATTTAAGTGTTACCGGATTTGGAATTCCTCCTGCAAATAGTGTTCCTCGTTCATAAACCGGATATGCCGGGGTTCCGTAGATAACTCTTTTTTTATAGGATTCTTCTTCAATAAAGACAAGAGGGAAATGAAATATCGCCTCCTTTGAACCTGCTGAGGGAATTATTTCTGTTTCCGGGTTAAGTTTCACTCCGAAACGTTTGTCAAACCAGCTACTTACGGCTTCCCGCAGGTCCTTCCTGCCTTTAACAGTGGGATATTGAGACACTTCCGGTATAGCGTTTTTAACGGCTTCCCTTATGAATGGTGCGGTTGGCTCTTTCGGATCGCCTGTTCCGAAGTCATATATCTTTTTACCCTGTTTCTTTAAGTTTTCTTTTGCTTTTATAAGTTCATCCATGGGATATGGTTTCATCGCTTTTAAAATTTTGTTCATTCTGCACCTGCCATACTCATCTGATTTACTTTCAGTTTTAGCCTTAACATTTTAAATTAGTTGGAAAGTTAAAACAACTATTTTTTAAATAGCAAAGCAAGCACAACTAAGCCTAAAATAATACGATAGATGCCAAATGGTATAAATGTGTGGGTTTTTATAAATTTTAATAGCCATTTTACTGATATGTAGGCGAAGATGAATGCGGTAACGAAACCTATTATAAGTGTCGTGAGATTGTTAAACGAGAGTGTCTGGTAGTTTTTAAAAAGCTCAAGTCCCGTTGCTGCTCCCATTGTAGGTATTGCCAGCAGGAATGAGAATTCTGTTGCTGTTACTCTGTCCATTCCGAGTATAAGGCCGCCGCTTATTGTTGCTCCTGAGCGGGATGTTCCTGGAACCATTGCTAACGACTGGAAGAGTCCCATAAGAATAGATTTGGAATAGCTGATGTCTTCCGGTTTGTGAATTGTGTGTTCCTTCGCTTTATAAAGAAGTTCAATGACGATAAAGATAATACCCCATACGATAAGGGAAATACTTACTACAACGGGATTGAACAGTTTTTCTTCTATTATTTTGTGAAGAAGAAGTCCTAAAATACCTGTCGGGATAAATGCAGTTATGAGTTTTTTCCAGAGGGTGAAATTACCTTTGAGCTTTTCAAAGTAGATAAGAACAACGGCCAGTATTGCTCCAAGCTGGATTACAACTTCAAAGGTTTGCTGGAAGGCATCCTGTTTCAGTCCCATAAATGTGGAAGCTATTATCATGTGTCCTGTTGAAGATATGGGAAGAAACTCTGTTATTCCTTCTATTATGCCGAGTATTATCGAGTCAATAACTGTCATTTCAGCCCCCAAAGTGGTCAAACGAGGAAATGGTTGCAGGTTTTCCGTCTATGTATGTTCCGCTACCTTCCGTGATTCTGCCAATTATAAAGATATTTTTCTCCTTTTCAAATAGAGCTTTTAATGATTTTGGAAATGTAAAGACAAGATTAAAATCCTCGCCTCCTGAAAGGGCAAGTTTAAGGGCATTGTCACCGAAAAGTTTTTTAACTTCTTTGGAAACGGGGATTTTTTCAGATTCAAGGTTTACCGCTACTTTGCTTTGTTTTCCTATTTCGTAACAGGTAAACAGTAGGCCGTCGCTATTATCCATACAGCATTTCACGCCCGCAAGTTTTAACTTTTCTCCTGTTTCAATTGATGGATAAGGATAGAGAAACTTTTCTACCAGTTTTCGCTTTTCCAGGGTGTCTATTTTCTCGGATTCAAGTATCTTTAAACCTGCGGCTGCATCGCCGCAAGTACCTGTAACAGCAATGTAATCGCCGGGTTTTGCAGAGTTACGTGTCATTATTTCTTCAGTCTTTCCTGTTAGTGTCAGTGAAAACACTTCACAGTTTCCTCTTATCGTATCGCCGCCCACCAGAAGCACATTAAAATGCCTGCACGCAGCTGACATCCCTTTAGCAAGTTCAGTTATTTCCTTTTCTTCAAAACCTTTTTTAAGGGTAAATGATGTTACGGCAACGTGAGGTATTCCTCCCATTGAAGCTATATCGCTGACAGAAACAGCGAGCAGTTTCCAGCCGATACTTCTGTAAAGATTCGGGAAGACCTCTCTCCACTTTTTTCTGTAATGAGTGTCTTCTGCTAACGTATCAACCGTGATGAGATAGTATTCATGCCCGATTTTTATTGCAGCGGTATCGTCACCTATTCCTATGTTCCCCGGGGGATTTATAAAAAACTTAGAGAGCGTTTCTATCACTTCAAACTCTTTCAAGTTCTCTCCTTTTAAACGTTGAATCGGAAGTAGATGATGTCGCCGTCTTTTACTTCGTAATCTTTTCCTTCAAGCCTAATGAGGCCTTTCTCTTTACATTTTTGCATGGAGCCTTCTCTTATGAGATCCTCGTAACTTACAACTTCTGCACGGATAAATCCCCTTTCTATATCTGAGTGGATTTTCCCAGCAGCCTGCGGAGCTTTAGTTCCTTTTTTAATAGTCCAGGCTCTTACTTCCTGTTCTCCTGCGGTAAAGAACGTTATAAGATCAAGTAGTCTGTAGCCTTCCCTTATGACGCTGTTAAGTCCCGGTTCTTTTAATCCTAATTCTTTTAAGAATTCTTCTTTTTCTTCAGGTTCAAGTTCGGAAAGTTCAGATTCTATCTTTGCGCATATTTTAACAACCGGAGCTTTTTCTTTTTCTGCCAGCTCTTTTACCTGCTTTACGAATTCGTTATCTTCAAGGAGACCTTCCTCGTCAACATTTGCTATGTAAAGGACAGGTTTTGCAGTTAAAAGTCCAAGCTCTTTTACGAGCTTTTTGAAATCTTCACTTGCTTCTTCAAAATACGGATGGATTCTTTCGCCTCTTTCCAGTATCTCTTTCAGATTTTCCAGTATTTCTGCTTCTTTCCTTGCAGCCTTGTCACCTGATTTTGCCTGTTTTGCTACCTTTTGGAGTCTTTTTTCAACGGTTTCAAGGTCTTTAAATATCAGTTCCATGTTTATCGTTTCAATATCTCTTACTGGATTAACGCTACCGTCGACGTGAACAACGTTCGGATCTTCAAAACATCTTACAACGTGAGCTATGGCATCAACGCTCCTAATATTTCCTAAAAATTGGTTTCCAAGGCCCTCCCCTTTGCTTGCCCCTTTCACAAGTCCTGCTATATCGACAAATTCTATTGTTGTCGGGACGATTCTTTTGGGTTTGACAATTTCGGCTATTTTTTGAAGCCTTTCATCGGGAACTTCAACTATACCTACATTTGGTTCTATGGTGCAAAAGGGAAAATTGGCTGCTGCCGCTTTTGCGGAGTTTGTTAATGCATTAAAAAGAGTTGATTTTCCAACATTAGGAAGTCCTACTATTCCGCAGTTAAAGCCCATTTCTGTCCTCCATGGTTAAACAAATTGCAAGCTTAAAAGATACCCGGAAAGTGATATTATTGCAAATGGAAATATAGTTCCTAATTTTTTAGCGGATAGACTATCCAAGGAGGTACTGTAGAACTTGATAAGAATTTCGCTTGAATTAACACCAGAAGAATTTTATACCCTTGTCGGACACGGTGAAGAAAATCTTAAAAAAATTGCAAAAATTTTGGACCTTGATATAGGTTCCCGTGGAACGGAGATAATTGTTAAAGGGACCAGAGATAGTGAAGTTAAAGCAGAACGTTTCTTTAAAGACATGGAAGAGCTTTTCCATTCTGGTTATTCTCTTTCCGGTAGTGACATTCAGATGTATATAAACCAGCTTCAGAGAAATTCAGATAGCGTTGTGGTAAAGGATGAAGCCATAGTCACTACTTACAGAGGAAAGAAAATCGTTGCTAAAACACCGACACAGAAAAGATATATCAATGCAATAAGGAAGAATACGATTATTTTCGGTGTTGGTCCTGCCGGGACCGGTAAAACTTACCTTGCCGTTGCTGCTGCTGTTGCGGCTTTTAAAAGTGGACAGGTTAACAGACTTATACTTACACGGCCTGCAGTCGAAGCTGGGGAAAAGCTTGGATTTTTGCCGGGAACGTTACAGGAAAAGATAGATCCTTACTTGAAGCCTCTCTATGATGCTCTTTTTGAGATGATAGAACCGGATAAGGTTAATCTTTTGATAGAGAGAAACATTATTGAAATAGCCCCCCTTGCTTACATGAGAGGAAGAACGCTTAACGATGCTTTTATAATTCTTGATGAGGCTCAGAATACAACGAGAGAACAGATGAAAATGTTCTTAACGAGACTTGGTTTTAACTCAAAGGTTGTTATAACCGGTGATATTACGCAGATAGACCTTCCTAAAAAGAGAGATTCAGGTCTTGTTGAAGCTACGAGAATCTTGAAAAATATTGACGGAATAGAAATAGTAGAATTTAAAAGAGATGATGTTGTAAGACACAGATTGGTTCAGGAAATTATAAGGGCTTATGAGGAAAATGAAGAGTAAAAATTTAAAAGGTTATATTGAAAAGATTGTTGAGAGAGTAAGTTTACCTATCCTTGCAGTTGTTTGCTCAATATTTATTACGTTTTTAATGCTTCCTATCGGGTTTAGTCATATTCCTGAATTAAAGGTGGGAGATATATCTCCTGTTGATATTCGTTCGCCTGCAAACCTGATAATTGAGGATAAGGAAGCTACCAGGCTTAAAGTTGAAAAGGCTCTTCAAAATCTGAAGCCGGTTTTTCAGGTAAATCCTCAGGTTTTTGTGGATATTCAGAATTCTGTGGAAAAACACTTTTCGACTAACGGAACTAAGGAGGAAATAAAACCGGGATTTATCGTAGATTTACTGGAGAGATACTATTCCAGCGGTGTTATTGATGACAAAACAGCACTTAATTTTAAAGGTAAAGCTGTTGAGGTGAAAAATCCGCTTACCTCTACTGTCACGGTGAAAGAGGTTTCCACGTTTTATACCGTTTCGAAGGTAAAAAAAAGGATCCGCTCAGAACTTTTGAATTTTTACGGTAAGAAGAAGGGAACGGAGATTTATAAGTTTGTAGAACCGTTAATAAAGCCGAATATATACTATAGTCGCGAAGAGACGCTAAAAGAACAGAAGCAGATAAAGGAGAAGGTTAAGCCTGTTCTTTACGAAATAAAGAAAGGTGAGCTTATAGTAAAGAAAGGAACAAAACTTACGAAAGAAGATATACAGAAAATAAATGCAATTAAAAGTTTGAAGGCAAAAAGCAAGACAGTTAATAAGTATGTTTCTGTCTTCCTTCTCTCAATGCTTATGTTTTATCTTATTTATAAGCTCTATTTTCTTGTTAGTCCATCTGCTGCAAAAGTCACAAAAAATATAACATTTTCTTTTCTTCTAATAACACTTGACGTTTTTCTTATAAGAATTTTTACCTTTTTCGCGAAACTTGTTGTTGAGGCTATGAATCTTCCTCTAAGAGAAGATCTGATTTTTATTCCTGTTATTACATCGACAATTTTTATATCAATGTTTTTAACAAAAAAAGTTGCAGCAATACATGCGATTCCCGTTTCCATACTACCGTCATTTCTCCTTTCAAAGCCTTCGTTTTTCATAATTCCGACAATTATAGGTTCCGTATTTTCCTGTTTTGATTCGAGGACCTATAAAGACAGAAACGTTATATACAAAAGTAGCCTCTTTGCCGGTGCCGGTATTGCCGTTTCCGAAATTCTGCTACTTCTTTATTACAACGGATTCCATTTTAAAAAGGAATTTATTTTTTATCCTATGTTTGCAATTATTGGTTCGGGGATAGCTTCAATTATTGTTATCGGGCTTCTTCCTCTGTTTGGTTCTCTCTTTAAATTCACTACCGACATGGTTTATATGGAATTGATAAATTTGAATCATCCGTTACTCAGAAAGCTTGTTTTGAAAGCGCCAGGAACATACAGCCATTCAGTCATGGTAAGCACTCTTGCTGAGGCTGCTGCAGAAACTATTGGAGCAAACTCTCTTCTTGCAAAGGCGGGAGGTCTGTTTCACGATATAGGCAAGCTTAAAAATCCTCAGGCTTTTGTTGAGAATCAGCAGAACGGAATAAACATGCATGATACAATTCCTCCTGAAAAAAGTGCTGCCATACTGAGGTCTCATGTTGAATACGGTGTTGAATTGGGAAGAAAGTATGTTCTGCCTGAGCCTATTATAGACATAATTCGTCAGCATCACGGAACGAAGTTAATGAAATACTTTTATGCAAAAGCGAAAGAGCAAAATCCTGATGTTGATGAGAAACAGTTTAGATATCCGGGACCAAAGCCTCAATTTAAAGAAGCCGGTATTGTTATGCTTGCTGACACTATAGAAGCCGCTGTGAAGTCGGTTAAGGATAAAAAAGATGTTGACATTGACAGTTTGATTCACAAATTGATAATGGAAGATATAGAGGATGGACAGTTAAATCAATGTGGTTTAAGCCTTAAAGAGATTAACCTGATAGAAAAGGTGTTCAAAAAAGTTTTATCAGGTGTTTATCATAACAGAGTGGAATATCCGGAAGATGTAAAGCCAGAAGAGGGTGCAAAAAAATGATGGAAGAATTCGGAAAATCTTTGATAGTAATGGGACTTTTTCTTGCATTAGCAGGTGTTTTACTGATATTGGTTTCAAAGGCACCGGGAGGTTTTCCAATCGGAAGGTTCCCCGGCGATATTTACATAAAGAGAGATAATTTTGTATTTTACTTTCCTATAACTACAAGCATCTTGCTGAGTATCATTTTTTCCCTACTTCTATACCTGTTTTCAAGACACTAAACTATTTACCCGTCATCTTCCAGGCTCTATGCATTCGGTTCTGTCAGGGACAACAATTGTTTTTTTCATTTTTCTTCCTAAAAAAGTTTTCAATTTCAGATAGTCTTTTCTCTATCTATGTCAGGTGCATTTCAACAGTTTGCCCTTTTGAAACGTTGCAACACCAGAATTGCTCCTATATAGAGGAAAAGGATAATCCAGATGAATGGGAATGAACCAAAAGGTAGTGGTGTGGTGTCTTCCAGTTGTGGTGTCTTCCAGTTAGGATTTAATAAGTTTATTTATATCTTCTAAAACTGAAGTTAGTTGCCGTTCTAAATTATCAATAAAAATCTAAATCCCTTATAATATTTTGTTCTAAAATTCCCTCCATTTAACAAAACAGCCCCAAATTGTTGTAAAATTTCCTATTAAATCCACCCTATGTCGGAGGTTGCCTTGCCAAAACGAACGGATCTTAAAAAAATCATGATAATCGGTTCTGGTCCCATTGTGATAGGACAGGCTGCTGAGTTTGACTATTCTGGAACTCAGGCCTGTAAGGCTTTGAAAGAGGAAGGATACGAAGTTGTTCTCGTTAATTCAAATCCTGCAACGATTATGACCGATCCTGACATTTCCGATAGAACCTACATTGAACCACTTACCGTTGAGGCTGTTGAGAAGATAATCAGAAAAGAAAAACCCGACGCCCTGCTTCCTACAGTCGGCGGACAGACGGCCCTCAACCTTGCCGTGGAGCTTTATGAATCCGGCGTCCTTGAAAAGCATGGTGTTGAACTTATCGGTGCGAATGTGGAAGCCATCAAGAAGGCTGAAGACAGAGAGCTTTTTAAAGCTGCAATGCTGAAAATAGGATTAGATGTTCCAAAAAGCGGTTTTGCCCGTTCAATGGAAGAAGCAATGGAAATACTTGAAAAGGTCGGCCTTCCAGCGATTATAAGACCTTCCTTTACACTCGGCGGAGAAGGCGGCGGTGTCGCATACAACGTTGAAGAGTTTAAAGAAATTGTGAGAAAGGGACTTGATGCAAGCCCTATTACAGAAGTCCTCATAGAAGAGTCTGTTTTAGGATGGAAAGAATACGAACTTGAAGTTATGAGAGACCTGAACGATAATGTTGTTATTATCTGTTCCATTGAGAACCTTGATCCTATGGGGGTTCACACCGGTGATTCTATAACCGTTGCACCTGCCCAGACACTTACGGATAAAGAGTATCAGATTTTAAGGGACAGCGCTATCAAAATAATTAGAGAAATCGGCGTTGAAACCGGTGGTTCTAACGTTCAGTTTGCGGTGAATCCTGAAAACGGAAGGGTAATTGTTATTGAGATGAACCCGAGAGTTTCCCGTTCTTCGGCTCTTGCATCAAAGGCCACAGGATTTCCTATTGCCAAAATTGCGGCAAAGCTTGCAGTCGGCTATACACTTGACGAGCTTCCGAATGATATTACAAAAAAGACACCTGCATCTTTTGAACCAGCAATTGATTACTGTGTTGTTAAGTTCCCGAGATGGGCATTTGAGAAATTTCCGGAAGCCGATGCTGTCTTAACCACCACCATGAAGTCGGTTGGTGAGGTTATGGCTATCGGTAGAACGTTTAAAGAAGCACTCATGAAAGCTATTCGCTCCCTCGAAAATGGAAGATACGGTCTTCTCCTTAAAGATATGGATAAGGTTTCCCGTTCTGAGCTTGAATCAAAAATTGCCGTCCCGACTCCCGATAGAATATGGTATATAGCAGAAGGATTTAGAAGGGGGATGTCCATAGATGAGATATATGAACTTTCAAAAATAGATAGATGGTTTCTGCACAATATAAAACAGCTTGTTGATCTTGAAAAAGAGCTTGGCAATTATACGCTGGATGACGTTCCGGAAGAGCTTTTTAAACTTGCCAAAAAGTGGGGATTTTCAGATATATATCTTTCAAAAATCTGGAACGTTTCTCAGAAAGCTGTAAGAGAAAAGAGAGAAAAGATTGTTCCCGTTCTTTACAAAAGTGTTGATACTTGTGCAGGTGAGTTTGAGGCTTACACACCTTACTACTACTCAACATATGATGGCGTTGAGTGTGAGGCAAAGCCTTCCGATAAAAAGAAAGTAGCCGTTTTTGGTTCAGGTCCTAACCGTATAGGTCAAGGGGTGGAGTTTGACTATTGCTGCGTTCACTCTGTCTGGGCATTAAGAGAACTTGGTTACGAAGCCCACATGGTAAACTGTAACCCCGAAACAGTTTCAACAGATTACGACACGTCGGATAAGCTCTTCTTTGAGCCGTTAACACTTGAAGATGCTCTAAACATAATAAGAAAGGAGGGACACGAAGGTGTCATCGTTCAATTTGGCGGACAGACACCGCTTAAACTTTCTGTTCCTTTTGAAAGGGAAGGGGTGAAGATTTTAGGAACAAGCTCGGATAGTATTGACATAGCCGAAGACAGAGAAAGATTCAGAGAGCTTTTAAATCGTCTCGGACTGAAGCAGCCTCCTTCCGGTATTGCTCACTCCCTTGAAGAGGCAGAGAGAGTGGCCAAAGAGATAGGATTTCCGGTTCTCATGAGACCTTCCTATGTGCTTGGCGGAAGGGCTATGAGAATTGTTGACAGCATGGAAGAACTCAGAAACTACATGAATGAGGCCGTTGAGGTTTCAGAAGATAAGCCTGTTCTTATAGACAAGTTTTTAGAGGATGCCGTAGAGTTTGACGTTGATGCGGTTTGTGACGGTGAAAGGGTTGTTATCGGCGGTGTAATGGAGCATATAGAGGAAGCCGGTATTCATTCCGGTGACAGTGCATGTGTTCTTCCGACCTTTTCTGTTACGAAACAGATTGTTGAGAAGATGAAAGAGATAACGAGGAAGATAGCGGTTGAGTTAAAAGTTAAAGGTTTGATAAACATTCAGTTTGCCGTCAAGGATGGTGAGATATACATCATTGAAGTTAACCCTAGAGCTTCAAGAACTGTTCCGTTTGTTAGCAAGGCTACCGGTATTCCGCTTGCAAAGATAGCGACAAAAGTTGCCCTCGGTAAAACGCTTGACGAGCTTGGTGTCAAGGAAGTTGAACCCTCTTATTACTCCGTAAAAGAGGCCGTTTTCCCATTTAATAGATTCACAAAGGTTGATCCTGTCCTGTCGCCGGAGATGAAATCTACCGGTGAAGTTATGGGTATTGATGAAGACATTGGTATAGCGTTTTACAAAGCGCAGCTCGCAGCCGGTTCAAGGCTTCCGATAGATCCTTCAAAAGGAAAGGTTTTTGTAAGTGTGAAGGATAAGGATAAACCGAAGGTCATGAATATTGTTAGAGAGCTTATAAACATCGGTTTTGAGATTGTCTCCACCGAAGGAACTTACAGGTTCTTAAAGGAGCAGGGGCTTCCTGTTTCCATAGTTTACAAGATTCAAGAAGGAAGAAGGCCAAACATTGCAGATATGATAAAAAACAACGAAATAGCCCTTATCATCAACACTCCGACTGGTTCAAAGTCAAAGAGAGACGCAATGAGCATAAGAAGACTTGCCGTTAACTATGGGATCCCTTACTACACAACGATAAGAGGTGCTGAAGCGGTTGTTATGGCCATCAAGTCTGTAAGAGAGAAGAGCTTTGATGTTAAACCTTTGCAAGAATATCATCAATTTTAATTTCTGTCGGGAACCGTAAGGTTCCCATTTTCAATATATTTTTCGATGCTTATACCGGCTCTTGATAGATAATCTGGAAGAAAAGAAAGTAATTCTTTCACTCGTTTTTTGAGGAATTTTTCTCTTAGTTTTTCGCGATTTTTGACTGGGTTTTCCACCATTGTCACGTTAACAAACCGGATATTTGCAATCTGACATTTTCCTTCTGTTATGGAACCGAAAATTTCAACTATTACCGCTGTTAGGTTTTCCATTTTTTTGATGCTGACTGCCGTTTTCAGGTTAACGGTGGCTTTAACTTTTTCTGTTTTCAAGGCAAGTTCTGGATCAACGAACAGTTCCTGAAACGGCCATATATTTTCAATCTCTTTCAATGTTCTTCTCCAGTACTTTAAGTATCATCTCAATTTTATCAATGGAAGACGCTATCCAGACTTTTATTTCTATTTCCCTTTCGCTTCCAGACTCGCAAGCCCAGCGGTAGTTTCTGAATATGTGGTGAAACATGTCGTAGAGTATTTTTTTCTCTCTCAAGGTATTTGCGGCTTTTTTTATATTTTTTCTGGTTTTCAGGAGTTCTTTTTTCTTTTTTCTGAATACATTTCTGAAAACGCGGTTGGATAGTTTTTTCATGTCAAGGCTTGAGATTTCTCTTTCCGTTAATTTGACAAACTCTTCAAACAGCTCGTCGTGGTTTTTCGCATAGACAGGCGTCATCTCTATTTCGTGTTTAATTTTAAGCTGAACTTTCATAATGATAGAATTATAAACCAAACCTTCAAGCAGGGGTGTGATGAAGTATGAGATTTTCATATCGGAAAAACCGATAGACGGAAGGGAAATAGAAGAGATAAAAAGATTTCCAGTTATAAGGCCAGTTCAGATCCACAGCAGCACAGTAATTTTTGCCGGGAAGCGATATTCTGGAAGAAAGGGAGATGCAATTGTTACAGACAACAAAAAGGTATGGGTTGGCGTTTTAAGTGCTGACTGTCTTCCTATTCTCGTTGTGGCAAGGGGAATGGTTGCGGCTATTCATGCCGGATGGCGTGGAACATTAAAAGGCATTACGTTTAAGACTTTAAAATACATTCAAACATTTACCAATGTTCAGAAAATCGTAATTGGTCCCGGGATCTGCGGGAAGTGTTACGAAGTTGGTGAGGACGTTTACAGGCTTTTCAATCCTCACTTGAGAGACCGGCTTTTCAGACCTTATGGAAGTAAAAAATATCTATTTGATCTAAAAAAGGCAAATGTCATTCAGGCAAAGTCTGCAGGGGTAAGCCTCATAGAGGATTTAAATCTCTGCACCGTTTGTAACAACGATAGCTTTTACTCTTACAGAAAAGAGAAAACGGAAAAAGAATATTGTCCGCCATAAGGCTTTTATGAGTTTATAACCGGGAAAAAACAGCGAACTTCTCTGCCGTTTATTTTTTCTATTTCGGGGATTTCCTTCTTGCAGATCTCCTTGGCTCTCTTGCATCTTGGGTGAAACGGGCAGCCTGAAGGTCTTGATTTTATATCGGGAACATTACCGGGAAGAACTGGGAGTTTTCTTTTACCTTTTCCTTCAACTTTTGGAATGCAGGCTATCAGTCCTTTCGTGTAGGGGTGATAGGGATTTTTCAGAACATCACCTGTTTTTCCTGATTCCATGACGTATCCTGCATACATGACGTAAACTCTGTCCGTTGTTTTGGATATTACATCAAAATCGTGTGATATGAACAGTAGTCCGGTGTTTTTTTCGTTGACCAGTGAGTTAAGCAGAGAAATAATTTCCTTTTCTGTTTTTTTATCGAGGGCTGTCGTTGGTTCATCGGCTATTATAAAATCAGGATTGCATGCAATAGCCATGGCTATTATTACTCTCTGCTTCAGTCCTCCCGAAAGCTGGTGGGGATAACTTTCATATTTTATTTCTGCATCAGGTATGGCAGCTTTTTTAAGCAGGGAAATTACTGTTTTTTTCATATTTCCCGTGGTTTCTCTATGGTAAGTTATGGCTTCTGCTATTTGATCACCGACTTTCAAAAGGGGATTCAGGGAAGATGAAGGGTCCTGAAATATTACAGAAACGGTTTTCCATCTTATCTCTTTGTTAAGTTCCTTTTCACTTAAAAGGTATATGTTTTTATCGTTAACCTTCACAGTTCCTTGAATTTCAAAGCTTTCAGGCAAAAGTTTCACTATGGAAAGTGCCGTTATTGATTTTCCGCTTCCGCTCTCTCCTACTATTCCTACCTTTTCTCCTTTTTTTACAGTCAGGTTGACGTCTTTTACTATTGTGTTGTTTTTATAGAGAACGGAGAGATTTTCCAGTTCAATCATCTATTTTTACCTCTATCCAGTATGAACTTCCGGAAAACATGGTTTCGTCAAGAAAAAATTTTTCACAGGTTGGCTTTTTGCCTGTTTCTTCCTTTGCTGCAATGTAGTGAGCTACCACTTTTGGCACAGTTCCGAGGAGAAATCCGTGACTGTCTTTTATCGTGTATGTTACTGGCGTTTGCGGGTTAAGAACTTCTCTTGTCAAAACGATAGGTTCGTCAGTTTTGATGACTCTTTCCCAATTTGATCTGTATTTTCTCTCTGTTATTACGGGGAAAATATACCTGTTTTCCATGGCGAAAAATTGGTGAAAATTTTCATAGTTTTTGAGTTTAAGTAAGAATTGGAGAAGCTCTTTGTTCCCCGCGATGCCGTCAATTTTAATATATCCAAAACATTTTAAAGCGTATATACCTATAAGATACCAGAGATTTTTTTCTTCAAGAATTTTTTTCGTTTTGTTTCCAACGGCTTTAAACATTACAGGGCTTTCAGCATATAGCGATTCCATTGTAGAGAAAAGATATGTAAGATTTTCCAGTGAAAATTTGAAATCCTGGAGATTCTTGATGAGTTCGTTTCTTCTTGAAACGGCTTTTTTTCGATAAAAGAGTCTTGCCAGAAGCCATTTCTTGTTTATCCTTTCGGAGAGAAGGTTTAAAACCTCTCTATCAAGGAACCAGTTGATGTAAAGGAAGAGACGGTCTTTTTCTTTGACTATTTCAACGTAAGGTCTAAATGTTTTATGTTTGAGAATATTTTTTACAAGTGTTTTAAAGGCATTTTCAACCAATTCTGTTAGAAGTTTTTCTTCTGACGGTTTGGTTTTTATATGGCTTATTTCTATTTTAAGTTCCACGCCGTCAACAATTTCTCTTGCTACTGGCACGATCAGGACTTTTCTGTCGTGAACTATTTCGTAATTGGTGTATGCAACTCTTACTGGGAAATGAGGTTCTATCGTTTGTGAAATTGTTTCCAGAATTGAAGCGATTACGGAACTGTCTTCTTTATTTTTAAGGTCCAGTAGTTTTTTATACTTTATTTTGAAATTTTCTTCAGTTTCTTTTTGTCTGGTTTCAGGTTGGGATAGTTTTAATTTTTCAAACTTTTCCCAGTATAGAATGTCAACGTCTTCTTCGAGAGGAACAAGATCTGTGTGGATATCATCATAGCCCAATTTCATTGCGTTGTCTCTTATTCTCTTTGCCTTTTCAAAAAGTCCAATTTCCTGTCTTGATATTTTCCAGAAAGTTTCTTCTATGTGCAGAAATTCTCCTTCAACGGGAAAATAAAAGTTTTTGTAGGCTTCTATGAGGAATTTGTAGCTGTTGACCCGCTCATGCTTTTTATGAATTATCAGTTGAATGTCTATATCATTTATATGTTTGTTCGATGCTATAAGTATAGACGGCGATTTAGGAAATTGTTTTCGAAAAACTTTTATTTTTTCTGTTATGTATTTCGGAGTTAAAAAGTTTATTCCAGGTTTTTTGATCTGATCGGGAAATATGGAAAATAACATCAGGACCTTTTCTTCCGGTTTTATAAACTTTTCTTGCTTTATGGGTGTTCCGGTTTTTCCCGAAATATACATGGCAAACGGGAAGGCACACGGGTCAGCAGGATAGATGGCATTAAATTTTATGTTGAGTCTGCGTGTTCTGAAAATGAAATTATCGATAGCATCAAGTATGTTTGTCTGAGAAAGTGTTTCAACCTTATATATCGGTCTGTAAGTGCAACTGTTAACTTTCATGTTTCTCCCTGGAATTCCTTGCTATATAAATATGGATTTTACATGATGATTGTGCAAATGGAATTTGACGGAAAAGCTTAGAATGTTCTTATTTTTCTCTCTTTCAGTTTTTTTATTGTCGAGAGAAATTCGAGCTCCTGTTCTTCTAGAGCTGTTTCTATCTCTTTGATAGCTTTTTTATACATGGGGATATAGTATTTCTCAACAGCATTAACCCTTATAACTGTTTTTTTAAGCTCTTCTGCCAATCGCCAGGCTTTTATCTCCATTTCTGAAAGTTCCATAACTTTTTTGACTGCGTCTATGAATGCGGTTCTTGCAAGATCTATAAATATAGATTCGGAAACGGCATCTATGGGAAACTTTTCAAAGTTTAGTTGATATTTTATAGATGGAACGGGAATACCAATGAAGCTTTTTTCAACAGCTTCTACGGTGCCCTGTAAAGATGTTGTTTCGACCTCTTCTTTTACTGAGTCTTTTCCCTCCTCCATGTAGGCTTTTTTTAGCATTGCGTAGGCTTTCTGAACATAGATGTTAAGCTCCTGTCTGGCTTTTTCCACTTTATCAAGGTGTTTTAAGATTTCTTTTATTAGCACGTTCCGTTTGTGCTGGAGTATATCTTTTCCCTCTTCCATAACCTGCAGGTCTTTTTTAAGTTCGAGAAGTTGAGTTTTGCTTTTTATAAATTTCATCTTATGTGCTCCGCAATGTCTTCTTCCGTAAGGCGTGTGAGCTCGGTTTTTGGAAGAATGGAAAGAAGCTGCCAGCCGATCTTTATCGTTTCTTCAAGCGTTCTGTCCTCCGTTTCGGACTGTGTTAAGAACTTCTTTTCAAAAGCTCTGCCGAATTCAAGGAATTTTCTGTCGGTATCGCTGAGTTCAGATTCTCCTATGATTGCAGCTAACATTTCAACGCGCTTTGAGCGGGCGTAAGCGGAATAGATCTGGTTTGCCCAGCGTCTCTGTAGTTTGGTTATACCTTGATTCATAAGCCTTGATAGGGAAGGTAAAACGTTGATTGGCGGATATATTCCTTTTTTGAATAGCCCTCTGTCGAGGACTATTTGCCCCTCTGTTATGTATCCCGTTAAGTCGGGAATTGGATGGGTTATGTCGTCGTCAGGCATCGTAAGGACGGGAATTTGGGTAAGAGAGCCTTTTCTCCCTTTTATAAGGCCTGCTCTTTCGTATATTGTTGCAAGATCGCTATACATGTAACCGGGGTATCCTTTTCTTCCGGGAATTTCATCCCTTCTTGAAGACATTTCTCTCAGAGCATCACAATAGTTGGTCATATCGTAAAGGATCGTTACAACATCATATCCCTTCTCAAAAGCTAAAAACTCCGAAAGTGTAAGGGCAGCTCTCGGAACGAGAACATTATTAACACAGGATTCGTTTGCCAAACTCATAAAAACGGCCGTCTGGGAGAAATTACCGCTTCCCTTTATATTTTCAATCAAACTACTTGCTATTTCATACTTTATACCTATAAGTCCCAAAACTATGGCATTTTTATTGTTGTCGCCGGGAATTTTAATCTGACGAACGAGCTGTGCAACCAATTTATCGGTCGGGACACCTGAAACGGCAAATATGGGGAGTTTTTGTCCTCTGACAAGTGTGTTAAGTCCATCAATGGCTGATATGCCTGTGTGAACGAACTCATTAGGGAAGTTCCTCCAGGCGGGATTTATGGCTTTTCCGTTTATGTCTTCTTCTCGTGAAGAAACGATACTTCCAAGTTTGTCTGCAGGTTCTCCGAAAGCGTTGAATATCCTTCCTAACATCCTTTCAGAGACGGGGATTTTGAACGGTTTGCCGGTGAAGCGAACGTGAATGGCATTTACCTCTATTCCTTCAGTTTCTCCGAGAATTTCTATGAGTGTTACTTTTTCTCCAAGTTCTACGACTCTTCCCGGAAGTTTTTTATCCTTCCACCGAACATAAACTTTTTCTCCGTAGGAGACATTTTCAACTGTTTCAAACGCTAAAAGGGAGCCTTTTATACCTGTTGCACCTTCATACTCTATTATCATTTTTCCCGCTCACCGTAGATTTTTATGAGATTTTTGTAGGTGGATTCTATTTTTTCTTCAATGTTTTCAGGCACTGATTTTAAAAATCTTAACTTTACAATTTCTTCAACGATTTTCTGTCCCTTCAACGTTTTAATAGGAATTGCTGCTTCTTTTAAGCAGGCCTGCCACCAGTCATACAGGCTTTTCAAGACTTTCGCGAGTGCTATCTGCTTTTCAGGCGGACAGTAGGCATCTATCGGGTCAAATGCGTTCTGCTGAAGGAAAACTTCTTTAACTAGATTTGCTATTTCAACCGTGAGTTTTTGCTCTTCTGGAAGTGCTTCGGATCCAAGAAGTTTAACAATTCGCTGAAGTTTGTCGTCTTCCTGGAGGAGTTTCATCATCCAGCTTCTGAGTTCGTACCACTCCTTGTATATATCTTCCCACCAGACTCTTACAGTTTCACCATAGGCACTGTAACTTTGGGTGTAATTGATTGCAGGATAGAATCTTGCATTTGCAAGTTCTTTGTCAAGTGCCCAGAAAACACTTGTGAAACGTCTTGTGTGTCTTGTTACAGGTTCGGAGAAATCTCCTCCCGGCGGTGAAACGGCACCTATTATTGATAGGGAGCCAACTTTACCTGACATTGTTTCTACAAAGCCCGCTCTTTCATAAACACCGGCTATTCGGGATGAAAGGTATGCAGGAAATCCTTCTTCTATAGGAAGTTCCCCCATCCTCGTGGAGAGTTCCCTCATGGCTTCGGCCCATCGAGATGTGGAATCTGCCATTAAGGCTACGTGGTATCCCATGTCTCTGAAATATTCGGCTATGGTTATACCGAGATATATAGAAGCTTCTCTTGCCGATACGGGCATGTTTGATGTGTTTGCTATAAGGATTGTTCTTTCGATAAGTTTTTTGCCCGTTTTCGGATCTTCAAGTTCCGGAAATTTTTCAAGAACCTCTGTCATTTCATTCCCGCGTTCCCCACAGCCTATGTAAACGATGATATCTGCATCACACCATTTTGCGAGCGTCTGTTGCAGAATTGTTTTTCCAGTTCCGAATCCACCGGGAATGGAAGCCGTTCCTCCTTTTGCTATTGGGAAGAGAAAATCAATGATTCTTTGACCTGTAATAAGTGGTGTATCAGGCTTTAATCTTTTTCTGTATTTCCTTCCGAATCTTACCGGCCATTCCTGGATCATAGTTAGTTTTCTTCCATTATGAAAGCAGAGAAGTTCCTCGTTTATTGTGTAGTCTCCTTCTTCTTTTATCTCTTCTATAACTCCTTCTATGCCGTTGGGAATTGTAAGAAAATGTTTAATCGAGCTTTCTTTGACATAACCAAAAATATCCCCTTCTTCTACTTCATCTCCTTTTTTCAGTAAAGGGACAAAGTGCCATTTTTTATCTTTAGATAATGGATATACAGAAGCTCCTTTTTCTATTCTTTCTCCCAGTTTCATGAGGGGTCTTTCAATTCCGTCGTATATAGAACCTAAAAGGCCAGGGCCTAATATTGCTTTAAGCATTTCTCCTGAGAGAATTACCGGTTCTCCGAGTTTCAATCCTTCTGTGGCTTCGTAAACTTGGACGGTAATAGTATCTCTTTCTACGGAAACGATTTCACCTATTAGTTTGTCTTTGCCGACGTAAGCCACTTCAAGTAGTTTCGGTGATTCATTTTCAAGGGTTGCTTTTACTATTGGTCCTGATATGTAAGTTATTCTTGCCATTTATTAACCCTCTAAAATAGAAGCGATTTCTCTATCTATTTCTCCTTTGAATTCTTCAAGAATACTATCCAGAGAAAACTCTATTACCATTCTGTCGTGTTTAAAAATGACTCCGTTTATGTCGGTGCTTTCTGTGATGGTATATTTGTTGCCGACTGCCTTTTTAACCTGTTCTTTGAAAGAGGGAGATACTATTATCGTGCCGTCGTTAAAATTGTTCTTTATCCAGACGATAAAGCATTCCAGCATCATGGGAAAACGTTCTTTCAGCCGTTTCCTTAACTCTTTAACAAGTTCTT
This sequence comes from Desulfurobacterium indicum, assembly GCF_001968985.1. Taxonomy (NCBI): domain Bacteria; kingdom Pseudomonadati; phylum Aquificota; class Aquificia; order Desulfurobacteriales; family Desulfurobacteriaceae; genus Desulfurobacterium; species Desulfurobacterium indicum. Next base: position 21,671 of record NZ_MOEN01000009.1, read on the forward strand.
CTCTGACATGGACTTCTTTGTCTTCTACGGCTTTTCTGATTTTTGCGTCTATTTCTGCCATGGCGTTGAACTTGAATGATTCGAGTTCTATTTGAGCGGCTTTTAGCTTTTCCTGATATAGTCTTCTGCCTTCACGCTCTGCTTCTATCAATTTTTCCTGAGCAAAGGCTTTCGCAGAATTTACTCTGTCCCTTGCTATCTCTTTTGCCCTTTCAAGAACCTTATCTTTGAATTTACTGAAGTCTGACTCCGAGAACACTTGCCAAAAACTCCTTTAAGCTTTGTTTAGATGTTGTTCCATCAATTGACGGAACAAATACTACTGCCGGTAAAGCTTTCTTTCCAAGTTTTTTCTTTAACTCTTTGTCGAAAGCGTCGGCAAATTTTTCTGATACTACCAGAATTGCCACTTCCGGATCGGAAAGGATTTCAGAAGTAACATTTTTGAAAGCAGTTTCATCTTCTGCCGTTGCTGTTTCAAGTCCTGCAAGCTTAAAACCCACGCATTCGTCTTCCGTTCCAACAAATATGATTCTCATCCTACTTTTCCCAGTATTAAGATGGCTATGATTAGTCCGTAAATGGCAATACCTTCAGCAAGTCCTAAAAATACGATTGCTTTTCCCGAAATTTCGGGTTTTTCACCTATTGCTCCCATTGCTGCTGAGCCGACAAGACCGACAGCGGCTCCGGCTGCTATTGTTGAGCAGGCTACGGATATTGCAGCTGACAGATATGCCCACATTGCATCACCGGCCAGAGCGATTGCCGGAAACATTACTAAAAGAAGCGTTCTTAGTGCTGTTTTTCTCATTTCTCTTCCTCCAATTTGAATGGCTTGAAGGGTTTTCCTCCACCTTTGAAAAACTTTCCGAAAAATTCGTAGTATTCGAGTCTCATTGTTTGAATTGAAACTACGAGAGCTTCAAGGACAATGACGATGATGTTACCTATTATCATGGTAATCCAGTATCCTGCTCCGTGATGTCCATCTGGTGATATAGCTCTTGCAATTGTGAAAATTGCAAGCATGAGAGCTGCATGTGCAAGGGCAAATGCGCCAAGTCTTACGAAAGATACAGTCCCTGTTATATTTTCAAGTAGTGACATAAAACCGTCAAGGAAAGAGCCGAAAACCTGCTTTTTCTTGTAAATTTCATATCCTACGGTGATTATAACCATCACGGCAACTATGATTAGTTCGGTTTTTACATTTCCTTTAAATACTACTGCCTTTATGGCAATACCTATTAAAAACCAGTAAATTAAAAACCACAAAATTCCACCTTCTCCTGCTAGCATCTCTCCGAATTCTTTTTTTCTGTATTGTGTGATTATGTTAAGTATAAATCCTACTGAAAGCACAAGTATGCCTATTGCTATACTGAATATGATAAGTTTGTCTATGTTTTCCATTGGATTAAAGAGTAGAGGATGGATCAGATGTTCGTCTCCGAAAACTGAACCATAGAGAAGACCAAAAATTGCAGAGCTTATTCCGCAGAATATCAAAACTTTACCGTAACTTTTAAAGGTTTCTGTTTTCTTTGAGAGTATGTATCCCGCAATGGAAAGGACTATTCCGTGGCCAACGTCACCGAACATTACGCCAAAGAGCAGAACAAATATAAAGGCGAAAAAAGGTGTTGGATTAAGTTCCTTGTATGAAGGGTATCCGAAACCTGTTACAAGTTCTTCAAAGGGTTTCAGTAATCTCGGTGTTTTAAGGAGCACAGGGGCATCTTCAGGTTCGCTGAAGATCACTCTGGAATGTTTTAAAGCTTTTACTATTTCATCCTTTTTATCTTCCGGCACCCATCCTTCGATGATGTATCCTTCTGCCGTTCTTTTAACCAGATTTTCAGTTTCAAGTATTTTTTTCATGATATTTAGTTTTCTTATTATTTCTAACAGTTTTTCTCCGTATTCGTTTACCGCCTTTTCTTTCTCTTTTAGATATAGTTCTCTTGTAGCTAAAACTTTGTTTTTTGTTTCGGTTAGAAAGTCATTATTGTTTAAGACCTTTCCTTCTGTTTTTTCTATACCTTTTTGAATAACATCTTCTAGATCATCCGTATAGAGTATGGCAACAGCGACGCTGCCCTCGCTTAGCGGTTCATGAACAGTAAAGGCTTTATAGCTTTTGGCTGTTAGTAGCAGTGATTCTGCCGTGTCGGAAGGAACAAGAACGGCTTTTAATTTTATGAATGACAGGTTTTTGACAAGAGTTTCAATGTCCAGGTCTTCTCTAAGTGTTTCTTTTACTTTTTCTGCTGTAAGGACATCTTTTGTTCGTTGTTCTACTTTTTTTCCTTCAGAAGATAACTTATCTATGATTTTGGATATGTCATTAAGTATGACCTCTATTTTGTCTATTTCTCTTGGAATTTCCTCAAGCTGAATATCCCTGACTTCTACTATTTTTTCTTGAACACCAAGGGCATCAAGGTTGCTTTTCGCAAGAGAAAGCAGTGTATCTACACGGTTAATTTCTGTTTCAAAGATTCTGTTTTTGTTTCTGTCATCTATGTGAAGTGCTCCGATTTTTCCCAGAGATTCTATTTCCGTGTCAAGGTATTCTTCTGGTATTGTGATTGTTACTCTATACATCTTTTCCGGAAAAATCATTATACACCTACCAACATTCTTTTAATTTCTTTTTCTGGAAGTCCGAAGTAGATTCCCTCTATACATGCTTTTAAATTTTTTATTTCAATTTCTTTTAGTCTTAACAGCGCGAAAGGTATTGAAAGCTTAAAAGGATAACCGAACCATACTTTGTTTACGGTATTTATATGATATCTGTAAAGTTCTTTTCTTAAGTCGGTGAAATCTTTAACCGGATTTTTAAAAATTTCCGGAAATGCATAGGTTATATTTGAAAGTTTATCTACTTCCAGTAGCTTTTTTATGTTTTTGTCATTTATTTCGTTCCCAAATGGAATTATAAAGTTGAGTATGCTTTTTTCGTCAAGTTTGTAGATAAATTTGAGCCGAACAGCAGTCATTATATTTATCAGGTCAAAGTAACTTCCTGCAATGGTTTTTAAATCTTTCCTGTCTTCTCTGTCAAGATTGTTTATTGCTTTTTTTAGAGATTCTACGTATTCTTTGTCCATTTTACTGAAAAGCTTTCTGGCGTCTTTTCTGCTTTTAAGTTTCTTTTTCTTTTCTCTGAGTTCTTTTCTTCCCATAAAGAAAAGAAAGAAGACTTCTTTTTCCCTTTTTGAAAGTTTGTCGGTAACTTTTTTGTAGAGGTATTGAAAATAAGCGTCAAGCCCTTTTGACATAGATTTTTCCAGAGCGGATTTTATAAACTTTTCATAGGGAGTGCTTTTTATCGTGACGAGTATATCACCGACTGTGGTTGCTGTTACTAGCTGTTCAAAGGTGCTTTTTTCCAGCAACGTTGACTTTATCGTCCGGCACATGGCGTTTGTATAGCTAAATTTAAGAGGTCTCGTTAACCACAAATCCTCCCCCTAAGGTCCTCAAATATCTTTTCAATAAACTTTTCCCTGTTTTCTTCGGAAAGCTTTTCGAATCCAAATATGATCTTTTCAAGTTCAGATTCTTTTTCTCTTCTGTATTTTTCAACTTCCTGACGGATCTTTTCAGAGAGTTTCTCTTTTTCTTTTTCGGCTTTTTCTATGTAGGAATTGATAATTCTGGAGTAGCTTTTATTGGCTTCTTCGATAATCTGAGAAGCAGAGCCTTCTGCAGATTTAACTATCGAAGAAGCTTGCTCATCAAGGTTCAAGAGGCTTTTTGTAAGATTCCCCATCTTGTTGTTCCTCTATAGCTATTTTAACTGCCTCTTTTAATAATTTTAGCTTATTATTCTTTTTCTGTAAAGCTGGGAAAAGAGCCTGGAATCCGTTCTTTTCTATTTCTTTTATTCGCATTTCTTCAAGCCGTACACTTCTTATCTCTCCGGACAATCCTATTTCTCCAAAGACGGCAATATTTTCCTTAACAGGTTTTCCGAGATAACTTGATGCAATTGCCAGAGCTACGGGTAGGTCAACAGCTGGTTCTTTTATTTTTACACCGCCGACTATGTTTACAAAGATGTCAAAATTTCTCAATGGATATCCCAACTCTTTCTCAAGAACGGCGATGATGATGGAAAGTCGGTTTGCATCTATTCCTTTTGCCCTTCTCTGAGGGGTTGAGAAAACAGCTCTTGAAACGAGAGCTTGAACTTCTAAAAGGAGTGGTCTTGTTCCTTCTATACCGCAGTAGATAGTAGAGCCGGGTTTTCCGACAGGTCGTTCTGATAAGAAAAAGAGGGAGGGATTCTTAACCTCTTTCAATCCTTTTTCTTCCATTTGAAAAACTGCTATCTCTCCCGTTGAACCAAAACGGTTTTTTAGCGCTTTTAAAATTCTAAAATTGTGACCTCTGTCTCCCTCAAACTGGTAAACTGCATCAACAATGTGTTCGAGAACCTTTGGTCCTGCTATTGAGCCTTCTTTGTTAACATGTCCTACGATGAATGTGGTTATTCCTTTTGATTTTGATAAGTTAGTTATAAAGGCTGTTCCTTCTCTTACTTGAGATACTGACCCTGCAGCTGATTCAATGTGTGGAAGATAAACCGTTTGGATAGAATCTATTATTAAAAACGCCGGTTTTTCCTTCTCTATAAAATTTTTTATTTCTTCGAGGTTGTTATTTGCAAGAACGAGTATGTTCGGACTTGATATTTCAAGTCTTCTTGCTCTCATGGATATCTGTTGAGGAGATTCTTCGGAAGAAATGTAAAAGACTTTTCCGTAATTTGACAGCTTTTCGGAAAGCTGGAGTAAAAAGGTGGATTTACCTATGCCAGGTTCACCGGATAGAAGGGACACGGAACCTTTTACGATACCACCGCCTGCAACTCTGTCAAACTCCTCAATTCTGGACAGATATCGTTCTTTTTCTATTTCGCATATTTCTGTAATAGGTGTTGGTTTTTCAGAAGAAGCATTAATCCATGAAACCGATACTTTGTTTCTATGTTTGGATATTACTTCTTCTACAAAAGTACCCCATTCACCGCATTCAGGACACCTTCCCGACCAGGTGGGGCTTTTATACCCGCACGATTGACAAACGTAAACAGTTTTTTTCTTAGCCATCTCTTAATCAAAAATAACCGTTTTGTTGTCGTAAACAAGTATTTTATTTTCAAGGTGCCATCTTACAGCTTTGGCAAGAACGATTTTTTCAAGATCTCTTCCTTTTCTTATCATATCTTCAACAGTATCTCTGTGGGTGACTCTAACGACATCCTGTTCAATTATTGGGCCCTGGTCAAGTTCTTCTGTTACGTAATGGCTGGTTGCTCCGATTATTTTTACTCCTCTTTCATAGGCTCTGTGATATGGACGAGCGCCCACGAATGCCGGGAGGAATGAGTGGTGAATATTTATTATGCGATTTGGAAATTGTCGGACAAAGTTGTCCGTGAGTATCTGCATGTATCTTGCAAGAATTATGAGGTCAATGCTTTCTTTTTTAAGTAGCTCTATCTCTTTCTCTTCGACTTCTTTTTTGGTCTCTTTTGTCTTTGGGAAGTGGTAAAAATCCACGCCAAACATTTTTACACCATTTTCAAGGTTACGGTGATTGCTTATTACCAGTTTTAGATTTCCCTTCATTTCTCCGGTTTTAAACCTGTAAAGCAGGTCGTATAAACAGTGATCATACTTTGAGACAAATATGGCAACGTTTGGTGTTTCGGTATTAAACTTGAGATTCCATTTCATAGAAAATTTATCTGCTATAAAGGAAAAAGCAGTCGCTATTTTTTCTTTTGGGATTTTAAAATTTTCAAGATCCCACTCTATTCTCATGAAAAAAATATGTTTTTGAAAATCGATATGTTGATCGGCATGAATGATGTTACCACCATTTCTGGCTATAAATCCCGTTATTTCTGCTAAGATGCCTTTTCTGTCAGGACATGATATGAGAAGCGTGGCAGTTTCTTTCATTGGTCCTCCAGTTTATTCAACAGTAACACTTTTTGCAAGGTTTCTCGGCTGGTCCACATCGTATCCCAGAAAATCTGCTATATGATATGCAAAAAGTTGAAGCGGCACAACCGTAAGAAAGGGATATAAAAGTTCTTCAGTTGTTGGTATTTCTATGGTGAAATCTGCAAGTTTTTTGATTTCAGGACAGTTTGCATTTGTTACTGCTATGACTTTTCCTTTTCTTGCTTTTACTTCTTCGATGTTTGAAACTATTTTTTCGTAGACTCTATCTTTAGGAGCTATCACAACAACAGGCATTTTTTCATCTATGAGTGCTATGGGACCGTGTTTCATCTCTCCGGCCGGGTAACCTTCTGCGTGTATATAACTTATTTCTTTTAGTTTCAGTGCTCCTTCCAGAGCAATCGGATAGTTTACGAATCTTCCAAGATAGAGGGCATCCTGTGAGTTGTAAAACTCAAGGGCTATATTCCTTATCAGCTTCTTCTCGTTTTCTGAGTCAAGAAAAGTTTTTAATTTTTTTGGTATTTCTGAGAGTTCGTTTAATAGTTTGTTCTCAGTTTCTTCGTCGATGGTTTTCCTGACTTTTGCTACTTCTACGGCGAATAGAAAAAGAGCAGCCAGCTGTGTTGTAAAAGCTTTTGTAGATGCTACGCTAATTTCCGGTCCTGCGTGTGTGTAGATTGTATAGTCTGCCTCTCTTGTTATGGTTGAACCTATTACGTTGCATATTGCAACGACCTTTGCACTTTTCTTTCTGGCAAGTCTAACAGCAGCAAGCGTATCGGCGGTTTCTCCCGATTGAGAAATGGCAATTATTAGTGTTTTTTTATCTATTATTGGATTTCTATATCTGTATTCAGACGCGTAATCCACTGATACGGGTATTCGGGATATGGATTCTATGAAAAACTTTCCTATAAGCCCTGCATGAAAAGATGTTCCGCATGCTACAATCTGGATTTTGTCAAAATTTGTCAAAATTTTTTCATTCTTTTTTTCAAAAATCGACAGTTTTCCTGAGATGGTGTCTGCAATGGCTTTAGGTTGCTCGTAGATTTCTTTTAACATAAAGTGTTTATATCCGCCTTTTTCGGCTTGAGCTATTGACCAGGGAATTTTTTTAATTTCCTTTTCAACCTTGTGTCCGTTTAAATCAAATATCTGAACATTATCTGCAGTTACTACGGCACATTCATTGTCGTTAAGAAAAATCACTTTGTTGGTATAAGACAGAAAAGCAGGTACATCTGAGGCAATAAAATTCTCTCCTTCACCTATTCCTATGACTAAAGGGCTGTCTTTCCTTACACATACTATTTTATCGGGTTCACCTTCGTAGATAACAGCGGCAGCATAAGAGCCTTTAAGTTTTGCTACTGCAGATAGAACCGCTTCTTGCAGATTTTTTCCCTTCTGGATTTCTTCCTCTACAAGGTGAGCTATAACTTCTGTGTCGGTTTGAGACTTGAATTTATGACCTCTGTTTTCGAGAGATTTTTTAAGTTCTGTGAAATTTTCAATTATACCGTTGTGAACTACGGCTATTTTTCCGCTGCAATCGGTGTGAGGGTGTGCATTGATATCATTTGGTTCTCCATGTGTTGCCCACCTTGTGTGTCCTATAGCCACGTGAGGCAGAGACAAGTCTTTGTTAAGTTTAAATTCAAGATTTCTTATTTTTCCGCTTTTCTTGAAAATTTTGAGTTCTCCGGAGTCTATAAAAGCAACTCCTGCAGAATCATATCCTCTATATTCCAATCGTTTTAATCCGTTTATGACAATGTTTTTAGCATTATCTTTTCCTATATATCCTACAATTCCACACACAATTTTCCTCCGATTGTGATTTGCCTTCCTCCCCTTTCTTTTAGAGTTAAAATATACCATAATTACTCTGTCAAATTATTACCTTTTTAAGGAGGAGAATAAATGAACCTAAATGTGACTCCACTTGACTTTCAACCGGCAAATGAGCTTGCCGTAGAAATCGTTGAAAGGAAGGGTATAGGCCACCCGGATACTATTTGTGATGCTCTCGCTGAGAAACTTTCAGCAGAACTTTGTAAGTTTTATAAAGAAAAATTCGGATTTGTCCTTCATCACAATGTTGATAAAGGTCTTCTTCTTGGTGGAAGCGCGGCGCCGGCTTTCGGCGGTGGAGAAATAACTGCTCCTATTGAGATTTATCTTGTTGGTAGGGCTATAAAAGAGTATAAAGGAGTTAAGGTTCCTGTAGAAGAATTTGCCATAGAGGGCACAAAGGAGTGGCTTAAGGAAAATATACATGCTCTAAATCCTGATAAAGATGTTAGGATTCACTGTCTTGTAAGGCCGGGTTCTGTTGATCTTGTGGATATTTACATGAGACAGCTTGAAACGGGTGTTCCTCTGGCAAACGATACATCTTTTGGTGTTGGTTTTGCTCCTTTTGATGAGGTGGAGAACATTGCTTTCAATGTTGAAAAAGTTTTAAACAGCAAGGAAATGAAAGAGAAACACCCGGAAATAGGAGAAGATATTAAAGTAATGGGTGTTCGTAAGGGAGATACAATCGATATTACTATAGCATGTGCTTTTGTAGATAGATTTATCAAAGATATTAACGATTATGTTGAGAAAAGGGAAAATGTCAGGAAAATAGCTGAAGAGGTAGCGAAAAAATATACCAATAGAGAAGTTGTCATTCACGTAAATACAGGTGATGATGTTGCGAGAGAAAATGTTTATATAACCGTTACAGGAACATCTGCAGAAGCCGGTGATGACGGTGAAGTGGGAAGAGGTAATAGGGTAAACGGACTTATTACACCTTACAGACCTATGAGTCTTGAAGCTGCGGCAGGGAAAAACCCTATTACTCACGTTGGAAAACTTTACAACATTACTGCCAACCAGATATGTGAGGCTGTTGTAAAAGAAATACCAGAAATTGAAGAAGCTTACTGTTATATTGTCAGCCAGATTGGTAAACCTATCACAGAGCCACTGGCACTTGATGTTAAGATTAGGACTAAAGATGGTAGAGTAGATGTTTACAGGGATAAAATAGAACCTATAGCAAAGGAATGTCTTGCCGATATCTCAAATATCTGGAAGAAATTGGTTGCCGGTGAAATTCTTGTTTACTGATTTTTGAATTTAAAATTCAAGGCCCGGATTTTCCGGGCCTTTTTGTTTATTTATCCTGGTATAATAGTTAAGATCTGAAGTCTTATTTCACTTTATCGCGAGGAGGAATTATGAAAGCGGTTATTCTGGCGGGGGGAAGCGGCACGAGACTTTATCCTGTAACTATTTCTGTTAATAAACATTTTCTTCCTATATATAACAAGCCGATGATTTATTATCCTCTGTCTCTTGTTATGCTTTTGGGAATAAAGGATGTTATGTTTATAGTTAATCCAGAGGATATGGATTCTTTTAAAAAGCTTTTTGGTGATGGTTCTCACCTTGGTATGAATATTAGTTATGAGATTCAGAAAAAACCTAATGGATTGGCAGAGGGACTTATTTTAGCGGAAGATTTTATAGGTAATGATAATGTTTGTTATATGTTGGGAGATAACATTTTTTATGGTCATGATCTAATTAACATTATGAAAGATGCCAAAAGGGAGATAGAAATAAATGGTGGAGCTTATGTGTTCGGGTATTATGTTAAAGATCCTGAGAGATTTGGAATAGTGGAGTTTGATGAAAAAGGGAATGTTAAGTCCATTGAAGAGAAACCGCAGAAACCTAAGTCAAATTATGCTATTGTAGGAATGTATTTTTACGATAATAGAGCTGTTGAAATAGCGAAGAATGTTAAACCCTCTGATAGAGGAGAACTGGAAATAACTTCTGTTAATGAACAGTATTTGAAAAATGGCAGATTGAAAGTAAAGCTTTTAGGGCGGGGTTTTGCCTGGTTTGATGCAGGAACACATGATAGTTTTCTTGAAGCTGGAGAATTTGTGGCTACTATAGAGAAGAAGACAGGATTGATGGTTGGATGTATAGAAGAGGTGGCTTTTAATAATGGTTGGATAGATAAAGATACGCTTCTTGAGCTTGCTAAGCCTCTTAGAAAGACAGGTTACGGTAAATATTTGATTGAACTTGCAGAAAGAGCGTGATTTTGAGGTTTTAAGTGAATTTTGTAGATAAATTTAGATGGATAGAGGTTCTTTTTTTATTATCTGTATCTTTCGTAGCAGGACTTCCTTCGGGGTATGTATTTTCAATTCCTGTTAAGTTGTTTTTTTCTTTTTCTATTTTTGGTATTTTTCTATATATTTCTTCAAATAAGGAAGTTTATTTTTCAAATAATTTTATCATACTTTCGCTGGCATTTTTGTGGTTCTTGCTAGTGTATCTGTTGATTGGTTACCTCAGATTCGGAGTTTATTCTCTAAAAGAATGTGAATTAATATTGATAACTTTTGTTTTATATTCTATGGTCTATTTGCTTTTATCAAATGTATTCGGGATGCGTTTTTTTATTACTTTGGTGGAAATCAGCATTACAGTTGTTTTTCTTGTTAAACTTGCAGCTTTGTTATATGTTTATAAACATCCTGGTGTGGATTCGATGATAGAATTTTTTATAAAATATTTCAACACAAAAGTTGTTACAATGAAATTTTTGTTTGGTCTTTATAGAATTAATTTCCCTGCAGATATTTTGCCTGCTTTTTTTCCATGGATACTGGCGTGGTATCTTAGAAACAAGCTATATTCCATGAATAAAATTGATTTTATTGTGCTATTTTTTTCTATATTTATTGTTTTGCTTGGATTTTCAAGGTATCTTATTTTAGTTTTTACACTTGGATTAATCTATTTGCTTAAAGTTTCAGGAATAAACTGGAAAATTTTTGGTATAATTTTCCTGGCATTTTTTGTTGTTTTTAGAAAATTTATAGTTGATTTTATAAAACTTAGGTTTTTCTCTGGAGCTGTTAAAGCTTCTGATGCTATAAGATTTAAACAGACACCTGCTCTTGTGAAACTTTTTTTAAAAAAACCTCTGATTGGATATGGCATTGGTGCGTTTAGTTTTGAATATGTTCGATCTAGAAGTATGTGCTTTTCTTACGAGGAGCAAATTCTTACTTTTTTTGTAAAGTTTGGGACATTAGGAATGTTTTTCCTCTTAACTGTTGTTTTATTTATTTTTGCAATTTTTATATCAAGAAAAGATTATACAGCGGTTAGTATATTTTTCTTGTTTATTGTAGCAGGATGGTTTAATCCATATTTGTATTCGTCTTCTGTGTTTCTTATTTATGTATTTATCGCTTTAATGGTTAATAATGAAAACTTTCATGTGGGGGAAATCCATGCCGTTTGAATTTTTGAAAACTGAGTTACCGGAAGTTGTTTTAGTTAAGCCCAGAGTTTTTGGAGATAATAGAGGCTTTTTTATGGAAATCTATAAAAAGTCTGATTTTGTTGAAGCGGGTATAGATGTTGAGTTTGTTCAGGATAATCATTCGAGATCGATAAAAGGTGTTTTGAGGGGCTTGCATTATCAGGCGAAACCCAGGATGCAGGGGAAGCTGGTTAGGTGTATAAGGGGAAAAATTTTTGATGTGGCAGTTGATATAAGGAAAGGTAGCCCTACTTTTGGAAAGTGGATAGGTTTTGAACTTTCCGAAGAAAACAAATTTATGTTATGGATACCAGAAGGGTTTGCTCACGGATTTTTGACCCTTTCAGAAGAGGCAGAAATTGTGTATAAAGTTTCTGGTTCTGAATATTCTCCAGAACATGATAGAAATATAAGATGGAATGATCCGGATATAGGTATTAAATGGCCTATACAGGGGAATCCTATTCTCTCAGAGAAGGATAAAAATGCACCATTTCTGAAGGATGCTGAGTTACTTTAAAAAACTGTGGCAGGAGGAGTTATGAAGTTACTTGTAACAGGTGGAGCCGGTTTTATAGGGAGTGAATTTGTCAGGCAAGCAGTGAGGTATGGTATTGATACGGTTGTTGTTGATAAACTTACTTATGCCGGAGATCTTGAGAGATTAAAGGAAGTTGAGGATAAAATTACATTTTACAAATGTGATATTAATAATAGAGAATTTCTCGAAGATATATTTAAAAGGGAAAAGCCAACAGCAGTTATTCACTGGGCGGCGGAGAGTCATGTTGATAGAAGTATTCTGGATGCATCACCTTTTATAGAGGCTAATGTAAGGGGAACACAAACTTTGCTTGATGTTTCAAAAGATAACGATGTAGAACTGTTTATTAATATAGCTACAGATGAAGTGTATGGTGAACTTGGAGAAGAAGGTCAATTTTTTGAGACAACTCCTCTGAATCCAAATTCTCCATACTCTGTGAGTAAGGCTTCTGCTGATATGCTTGGAAGGGCGTACTTTAGGACATATGGATTGCCTGTTGTTACTGTTCGTCCTTCAAATAACTATGGTTATTGGCAGTATCCGGAAAAACTTATACCAGTTGTTATTCTAAAAGCCTTGAATAATGAGCCTATTCCTGTTTACGGGACCGGTCAGAATGTAAGAGAATGGCTTTTCGTTTCTGATTGTGCAGATGCTGTATTTTCCATACTGGAGAAAGGAAAACCCGGAGAAGTTTATAATGTTGGGAGTGGAGAAGAGAGAAGAAATATAGAAGTTGTAAAGGCTATTCTTTCTCTTTTAAACAAGCCTGAAGGTTTGATAACTTTTGTGAAAGATAGACCCGGGCATGATTTTCGCTATTCTTTGAATACTGAAAAAATAGAAAGAGAAATTGGTTGGAAGGTAAAGGTAAAATTCGAAGAAGGTATAGAAAAAACGGTTAAATGGTATATTGAAAATATAGATTGGGTGAATCGTAAGCTTGATTATTTAAAATTCTATTGGCAGAAGGTTTATTCGTAGAAAAAATGTTTGGAGATTGAAGATGCGTAAATATGTGTCGTTTTTCCTTATGTTGGTTTCTGATTTATGTATTTTTTACGTGTCTTTGTTTTTAGCTTATCTTTTAAGGTTATGGTTTGGAGATAAAATTCTTCCTCATTATTATATGACTTTCAGGAAATTACTTTCCTTATGGTGGTTTCCCGTTGCCTATATCTTCTCTTTCTGGATTCAAGGCCTTTATACTTCTAGATTGCCTTTCTGGGAGGAAGTTAAAAGAATAGTAAAAGCAGTAAGTTTTGCTACGGTAATAATACTTTCTGTAGTTTCCCTTGGAAGGTTAAGTGAACATGTTTCCAGGACAACGGTACTTATTCTGTGGATGATTTCTATTCCGATGTTTGCTGTTAGTAGAAGATTTCTCAAACCTTTACTATACAGACTTTCCCTGTGGAAGCAAGAAGCAATTGCTGTTGGTAACAAAGAATTCATAAATAAAATTAAAGAGATTTTTGATAAAGATCACTTTATGGGGTATTACATAAGCAGAGGGATAGAAATTCCTCCATTTAGCTTTTCGTACGAAAAGAAGTTATCAGAACTTGAAGCTGATACACTCATTGTTGCCATTCCAGACAGCTTTGAAGGTGATACTGAAAAGTTTCTTGCTAAAATTCATAAATCTGCCAGAAATGTTCTTTTTATTCCTGATATTAAGGGACTGGCTTTTTTAAACTCAGAGCTCTATCCTCTATTTTTTTCTGAAATCTTTCTATTGTCCGTAAAGAACAATTTAAAATATTTTACCAATAGATTTTTAAAAAGATTATTTGACTTAACTTTTTCCATTCTGCTACTGCCTGTTCTTCTACCCATTATTGCCATTATTGCTATATTGATAAAGCTTGATTCTGAAGGTCCAGTGTTTTTCGTTCACAATAGAATAGGTAAAGATGGGAAGATAATAGGAGTAATAAAGTTTAGAACTATGTATAAAGATGCCCAGCAGAGATTGGAAAAATTGCTTACAGAAAATGAAGAAATAAGAAAAGAATGGGAAACCTATTTCAAACTAAAAAATGATCCCAGAATCACGAAAGTAGGAAAATTTTTAAGAAAAACATCTCTTGATGAGCTTCCTCAGATTTTTAATGTTCTTAAAGGAGATATGAGTTTTGTTGGTCCAAGGCCTGTAATTAAGGAAGAGATAGAAAAGTACTATAAGGAATTTGCCCAATATTACTACCTTGTGAAACCGGGAATAACTGGTCTATGGCAGGTAAGTGGGAGAAGTGATACTGATTATGATAAACGTGTAAGATTGGATACGTGGTATGTTTTAAACTGGTCTTTGTGGTTAGATATAATTATTCTTATTAAAACAATAAAGGCTGTTCTCAAGAGAGAAGGTGCTTATTGATCTTATTTAATTCCCGTGGCGGCTCTTATAAATTGTCTTTCTCCCTCGGATAATTTTTTATCTCTTATCCATGTTATTGTTAATGGGAGAAGAACTTTAAACCATTCTCTGTCTTTTAAGACATCTTTGTGTTTATAGCAAAAATAGATTATGTTCATTCGGGTTTTTAATGGTAAAGACCATCGGAAAGCTACTTTTTTAATGTAGTTTTCGACTTCTGGAAGTAAGTGTTCGGGTATGTTAATCTTTGAAAGTGCAGAAATTATATAGTCAATGTAAGGAATCATTTTGGTATCTTTAAACGATGTAATTCTTCCTATGGTTAACAGTTCGTTGATGAAAGTTTCTTTTTCATAGTTGGAGAGGTTAGTTTCTGTTAATCTTTCTATGATTTTTACACCTTTGATATCTCTATCCCTGAAATATCTTCTGAGAGAAAACAGGTAATCTTTAAAATTTTCCTTTTCATCAATCTCCATTTCTATATCTGAATAATCCCCGGTGTTGTATTTTGTTTCGATCTTTTGGAAAATTATTCTGCTTCGAAAGTTGGAAATTGATCTGTTTAGGAGTTCCTGAGGTGTTATTATTTCAGTATGAAGCCCAAAAATTCTTTCTATCGGTTCCTGGTAAAGGTGAGCAATTCTTCCTATTATTACAATATTTTTAATGGTAGGTTTTTGTCTTTCTACCTCTTCGTAACTGTAGAGAATATTAACTATTGCAGAAGATAGATCTGTTATGCTTAGAGTGAATTCTCCGAAGTTTGTTTGGCCTGTTAATATTGAAAGGCCAAGTTTGATTTCTTCTTTATTTACCGTGCGATTGTAGTTTTCATCTTTTAGAATAACTTTGTTGCATCGTTTAAGTAAAATTCTTGCTCCTATTCCTCTGAACCTATCAAGATATCTGCCTCTTTTTCCTGTTTTTCTGAGATAGACGTTGGACATTCCTTTATCTTTTAAGAACCTGTTGAATAGATAATTTCCAAAAACATCTATAAAGTTGAATTCTCCAATGTCTATTACAGATAAGAATTTACCGCCAATGGATATTGAGGTTTTCCTGTAACCTATATTTATTACGAGAGTTTCTTCTGAAAATAGATTAAAGTCGTAATAAATGTTTATGTTATTCTTTATATTGTTTGAAATAG
This sequence comes from Desulfurobacterium indicum, assembly GCF_001968985.1. Taxonomy (NCBI): domain Bacteria; kingdom Pseudomonadati; phylum Aquificota; class Aquificia; order Desulfurobacteriales; family Desulfurobacteriaceae; genus Desulfurobacterium; species Desulfurobacterium indicum. The sequence goes on from NZ_MOEN01000009.1 coordinate 37,103, forward strand.
TTTTTAGTGTTTCTCTTATGATAAATGTAGGTTTGCCATAAGTGTATCCTGGGAGAATTATGTGTTCGATTTTTCTGTTTTTGATGCCGAAAAGGGCAAATTCTAAGATATCCGAAGCATCATAGTGAACATTATCGATAAATATGTAGTCCTTTTCTTTAAGAAAGTCCAGTAGACTCAGAAGTTTCTTTTTTACTTCTATTGGTATTGAGTCGTAAGAAACGTTTACTTCTTTTAAGAAAAGATCTTTGATTTTAAATTTTTCGTTTTCCGTGCAGGATTCCGGATAACCTATGTAAAGTTTCAAAGGTAAATGACCTCCCTGTTGGCTGCGTGTTCTTTTCGATGTTTGCCGGGATAGCCGTGAATTAGAACGGTTTTTTCTGCATTTAATTGTTCTTTAATTTTATCAAGGTCTCCTCTTTTTGAATGAGCGGAAAGATGGTGCTTTAATATTTCACATTTAAATTGTTTAAACTGATTTCTATTATTGATCAGTTTGAATCCGAAGCTTTCTTCTGTCAGGTAACCGCTGAATATTATGCCATTTTTCGCCTTTTTACCGATAATTTTTGCGTAAGCGTAAGAAGGAGTGTTTTCCATTAACATTCCTGATGTTGAAATGATAATGTCTGCTTCTCTGAGGTTTTCTTCGCAGGATTCTTCGAAAGATAGGCCTTCGTATCTGGGAGCTGGTTGTATATAAAAGTTAAAAAACTCCTTTTCTATGTTGTGTTCGTATATGTTGCATATTTCTCTTGCAAGTCCATCAACATAGACGTTGACTGGCGGAATATTTCCCTTTTTCATCTCTTCTTTTATTATGGATATGATTTCTTGAGCTCTACCGAGAGCGAATACAGGAATTAGTATTTTGCCACCTCGTTTAATTATCCGATTAATGCTTTCCGGTAACGTTTCTTTAGGACTTTTTTCTATCTTTGTGTAATAGTAGGTGCTTTCCATTACTAAAACATCAACCTTTTCTTCAGGGAGAACTGCTCCTTTTACTGTTATCTGATCTTTTAGAGAGATGTCACCTGTGTGGAAAAGTGTTTTTCCGTTCCACTTTATCAGGATAGAAGCTGCTCCAAGAATATGTCCGGCTGGATAGAGGGTAATTTCAATGTTATCTATGTTTATCCGGGAAAAAAATTTTTTTCTTTCTATTCTTAGAAAGGCTTCGTCAAGGAGTTTATATTCTGTTGTCGATTCTTCGTCTCTTCCGATATATTTAACTTTTATGGCGTCTTCCACCATTACGGATAATAATTCTGCCGTTTCGAAGGTTGTGTATATAGGAGTGTCCGGATATTTACCGGATACTATGTGAAAAGCGCCGCAGTGGTCTATGTGAGCATGTGTTATTATTATGGCATCAAGCTCAGGAGCTAGGGCATTTAAGAACTCAAGATCAGGATGAGATTCTTTCGGGTTGAACCTTATTCCGAAGTCAACAAGTATTTTTTTACCGCCTATCATGTAAAGGTAGGCACTTGCTCCTATTTCATTTCCGCCGCCTAAGGGAATCATCATATCCATGGTATGGTAATTTAGTCCTTCTGATGGTTTAAATCCATTGTTTTTTCTTGAAATATAGCATAAAGCCTATGCTCATCAGTATCATCATGCCGGTTACTATTAAAAGTCCTGCGTGAGAATCGGCAAACGGAAGGTCAACAATGTTCATTCCGTAATAGCCGGATATCATTGTTATCGGGGCAAAGACAGTCATAATAATTGTAAGTGTTTTCATGATGTCATTGAGTTTAAATTCAACAAGGGATGAAAACACGGAGAATATGTTCTGTAACATTTCATGAAGTGTATCTATGTGGTCATACAATATGACAAGCTCATCAACCAGATCTCTTAAGTAATGGATGCTTTTTGAGAATCCGAAAGCTGCTAGAGAAGAGAGGAAAGAGCGGTAGACATCTCTCAGTTGTTTTACTGTTCTTCTCAGCGAAATAATTTCAAAACTTAGGTCAGATATATCTTCAAGCAGCTCCGGATTTTGTTCTCTAAAGACTTTTACTTCTATATCGTCAAGCTGTTTTTCCAGATTAAGTGCCACTTTTTTACATTTATCCACTATGTTGCTGGATATGAGCCAGAATATTTTATCAGTTGTGATTGTTTCTGGCTCTTCTAAAAAAAGTTCTGTTTTGGTTTCTTCAAAAAGTTTTCTACTCCCTACCGTGATTATTAAATCTTTTGTCCAGAAAATCGAGAATTTTCTTTTCCTGCTTATTCTTCCGTCAAAATATATGAGGAGTATAAAAACATAGCTTTCAAAGGTTTCTGCTTTTGGTCTATCTTCAAGTATAGCATCTTCCAACGATAGTTCATTTATCTTGAGGTTCTCCAGCAGGAAATCTTCTATTGATTCGTTAAGATTTCTAAAATGCAGCCAGATTGGTTTTTTGTCTTTTACAATATGTAGTTCGGAAATTTTTATTGTTTCTGTTTTTATTCCGTTTTTTGTTTTGAATACCGCCCAGCATTTTTCCATAATTATTTCCTATCAAAAAATATATTTTTTCCGCTTATTGATAAGGGAATACCGTATCCGATTTTTATATTGTTGGGGACGAAGCCTCCTTCTATTGCTGCTTTTCCAAATGAAAACATGATTCTGTTGTCTATGTGGTGTAAAGATGCTATGGAGATGGCAGAACCTATAGCTATTCCTAGGTCTCCTGTTGCAAAGGCACAGCTTATGCCTTTGGAAAGTGCGTCTTCGCAGTTTTTTGCACCGCAAAATCCACAGTTTGGAACTTTTCTTGGAGTTACGATGGTTCCTATAAATACTACACATATTGACTCGTAAACGTTCTTTGCATCTCTTATAAAGAAAGAGATATTCTTTTCTCTTCCTATTGTTGCCATAAATTCAGCTACTTCATCTTTTCTTTGGTCTTTAAATATTTCGACGTGTAGGAGATTTATTCCTTTTCCTTTTGGTGCAGTGATTGCAGCAGAACACATCATTTCAGCCACAGATAGTGCAGTTTTATAAATAAATTCCATACGGAGCCTCCGCAGGATATTCTGAAGCGTAATTATACATTATTCTTGCTCTTCCGTAGAGATTTTAATATTAAAACAAAAAGAGTATAATATTTGCTAAATCGCCGCTGGAGAGATTGGATGGTTTTAAAAGGGAGATTTTCTTCCTATCAGGAGTTTTTTGATCTTGTAAAGCTTGTAACGCAGATGAAGATGACGATTAATTTGTGTCTTACTCATGAGAGGAAAGGGAAAAGACTTTTTTTATCGTTTAAAGATGGTTCTCTTGTGGTTCTTGAGTGTGATTGTAAAGAAGCGGTATTGCTTGATTTTAACTTTAAAAATGGAAAGGTTCCGGTAGAAAGATTTATAAGAACAACAATTTTTATTTTTTTGCTTGATTTTGAAGATTTTTCTTTTGAGACAGTTTCTAAAGAGAAAGAGGAGATGTTTAAAATTGATGATTTTGAAACTATGTTTCTTGATGTAATAAGAGAGGTTGATGAAATTAGCGATTTTCCAGAAGAAATGGAATACAGAATTAAAAGTTCTGAATTTATGCTCTCTTCTGTGGAGGAAGTTCAGCTCCTGGGATATTTGTTGTCAGGGTATTCTCTTTATCAATCCATATTTTCAATGGGTAAAGTTAAGGAATTTTTAGATGCTTATAAAAATTTAAAGAAAAAGGAGTTTTTGTCTTAAAAAGAGATTGGGGAATTTCCCCAATCAAATTTCTTTTAAAACATTTCTGAGGATTTCTATCCCTTTTTCTATATCTGTCTTTTCAATGATTAATGGTGGAGCAAATCTGATAACATTACCTGCAGTGCAGTTTATTATTAATCCTTTTTCGAGTGCTTTTTTAACTATATCGCTACAGGTAACTTTGCACACGGCACCTATCATTAATCCTTTTCCTCTAATGTTTTCTATTACTTCAGGAAATTCATTTTGCAGTACTGTAAGTTTTTCTCTTAAGTAGTTTCCTTTATCATTTACTTCTTCGAGAAAAGCCTTTTGAGATACTATTTCTATTACTTTTTTACCGGCGGCTGTTGCTAAGAAATTACCGCCGAACGTTGAAGCGTGAAGTCCCGGTTTTAAAACATTGGCAGCTTTTCCTTTTGTTACAATGGCACCTATCGGAACACCATTACCGAGGGCTTTGGCAAGTGTCATTACATCCGGTTCAACATTGTAATGCTGGTATGCAAAAAGTTTACCGGTTCTTCCTATACCTGTTTGAACTTCATCAAATATTAGAATTGCGTCTATTTCATCGGCTATTTTTCGTAGTCCCTGTAGAAACTCTTTTGTTGCAGGAACTATTCCACCTTCTCCCTGCACCGGTTCTACAATAATTCCGCAGGTTTTTTCGCTTACAAGAGATTTCATTGAATCAAGGTTGTTAAATTCGGCAAATTTTACATCCGATAGCATGGGGCCAAAACCTTCGTTATATTTTTCCTGTCCTGTTACTGATACGCTGGCAAATGTTCTGCCGTGGAAAGAATTTTTGAATGCAATGATTTCATAACCTTTTTTGCCTTTTTCGAAAGCGTAACGTCTTGCAAGTTTTATTGCCCCTTCGTTTGCTTCGGCTCCGCTATTGCAGAAAAATACTTTTTCTCCGAAAGAGTTTTCACATATCAGTTTTGCAAGCTCTGCCTGAGGCTTAATGTGGAATAGGTTTGATGTATGGATAAGTTCTCTGGCCTGCTTACATATTGTTTCGGAAACTTCCGGATGGCAGTGTCCAAGGTTGCATACGGCAATTCCTGCTAGCATATCCAGATACTCTCTGCCATTTTCGTCGTAAAGGTAACATCCCTGCCCTTTTACAAATGAGATGGGATATCTATTGTAGGTTTTCATTACATATTTCTCGGTCATTTCTATTGTGTTCATGACGCCTCCTGTTTATCGCTTTTTAAATACGATTCTTATAGGTATTTTTGTAAAACCAAAGCGTTGGCGAATTCTGTTTTCAAGGAATCTACGAAAATTTGGGGGTATACCTTCTGGATAGTTTGCGAATAGAAGAAAAGTTGGTGGCTTTATTTTTACTTGTGTTCCGTAGTAAATTTTAACTATTCTGTTTTTGTAAACGGGAGGTTGATGAATTTCCATTAGCTCTTTTAATGCTCTGTTAAATTCTCCAGTTTTGACTTTTCTGGTATATTGTTCATATATATCGTCAATTTGTTTGAGTAATTCTTTCAGGTTTTTCTTCTCTTTGGCTGAGATAAAAACTTTTGGTGCATAAGGAATAAAATCAAACACCATATCCAGTTTGTTCTGTATTTTTTCCCATTCTTTTTGATTCTCTATCTTATCTATTTTGTTAACTGCTATGATGATCGGTTTATATTTCTGAAGAGCTATACCGGCTATTTTTGCATCCCTTTCTGTAGGTCCTTCTTCTGCGTCTATAAGCAGAACTACAATGTCAGCTCTATCTATAGCGTCAAGAGCTCTAAGGTAGCTGTAGTATTCGATATCTTTTATCTTTCCTCTTCTTCTGATGCCTGCTGTATCTATGAAAATGTACTCCTTTCCGTCTATTTTTACGTAACTGTCGATCGCGTCTCTTGTTGTTCCGGGAACATCAGAGACAATAGCTCTCTCTTCTCCAACGAGAGCATTTAAGAGGGTGGATTTTCCCATATTTGGTCTTCCAATTATTGCTATTTTCGGTGGTTCTGTATTTTCCCGGATTTCAATCTCTTTTTTTTCTTCGAGAGATTCGGCTATTTTTTCAAGGCCTTCTAAATCGTTTCCGGTAATGATTTTGTTTATTTTTTCTGCGCTTTCTTTCTCACTGAATCTTGACTTTGCGTTTTTCTTTAATTCTTCCGGAAGTTTTTCAATAATTTTTTCCTTTAAAGTAGGAATACCTATTTTATGTATTGTTGACATTGGAATAACTTCTTCAAATCCAAGCTTGTAGGCATCATAGGCAAGATGGTCCATAAACGGTTCATCTATTTTATTGACTGCCACTATTATGGGTTTTTTCCATTTTCTTAAAATCCTTGCAACCTCTTCATCAAGAGGAGTAACTCCCTCCTGTCCGTCTATTACAAATACGATGATGTCGGCTTCGTCCATAGCTCTTTGTGCCTGTTTTGTTATAGAATTTGAAAATCCCTCGCCAGATGTATCAACACCACCTGTATCTATCAATAGGACAGTATGCTCGTCAATATCTGCTTCCTGAACTATACGATCTCTTGTTACGCCAGGGGTGTCGTCAATGATTGCGGCTTTTTTGCCTAAAAGTCTATTAAAAAGGGAAGATTTACCAACGTTAGGTCTTCCCACAATTGCTATTACCGGTAATCTCTTCATTTTTTCCTCCGTTACAGGAATTTTTGGCTGGAGGAAAACTATAATTTTCCACAACCTGTTGCAACGTTTATTATCCTATATCCCATATATCTTTTGGTGTCATGCTTCTGACAAACAATGTTGTTGGTAGGTCTTCCGTTATCTGGTTTATCCTTTTAACTGTTTTTTCTTCTTTTCCTTCTTCAGGAATGCCAAGACCAAGTATTATCAGATCGGAAAACATAGAATTTTCTTTTATTAAGGTATGAAAGTCTTCTTGCTCTTTGTTAACTATGATGTTAACCTCTGTGTCAAGTCTTGCCGCTTTTAAAAGTTTTTTATATGCTTCCTCAAAAATTGCAGCTTCTTTTTCAGAGTTAACCACTTTCATTATACGTATGTTTGCTTTTTTCCATTCATGGTGTTCTTTCAAAGTGTGGGCAATGAATGTCATTAAGGCAAAATTTCCGCCTCTTCCGCCCCACCAGATATCTATTGTACTTTTTCTGCCCCAGCCTTTTGACTCATTGAAATTCAGAATGAGCACATCTTTCTTCAGGTTTGTTAACTCTTTTATGCTTTTGATAAGCCTTAATTGATTCTGGAAGTTTTTACCCCATCCGAAAAGTGCTGTATTTGCTTCTACGGTCCCGAATCCGTAGCTCTGAGCAACTATCGGGAATATATTTTTGTCATTTTTTGCAACTATGACTTTGGGAAAGAAATCAAGCTTATTTTCCTTTATAAAATCTGCAAGAATTTTGGTTTCTTCCTGCCTTTTTGTTTCTATATTCTCACCCTCTGAAGAGAAAATGATATTAACAAGGCTTATTAAGCCATCGTTGAAGGATAAAAATCTTGCAAAGTCCACAAGGTAAGGTCTCTCTTTCGGTCTGCCTGAAAATACAAGAACGTTTGGTCTCCACTCTTTAGGATCCTGCTCTTTTTCGTTTACCTTTAGAAGTGCGAATTTTGCTATCGATATTAAAATTCCAGTTTTTATATCGCCCCATGCCTGTTTATACTGTTTTCGTCTGAGGAATCCGTATAGAAGAAGCAGAAGTATTGTAGCAACAGCAGTAGCTCCAGCGTTGATTAAAAACATGACTATGTATGATCCAGCAACGCCATATGCAGAGATATACCAGGGAACTTTGAAAGAAGGTCTGTATGTGGGAGGTTTAAGAAGTCCGTAAAGTGCTGCAGCCAGGTTGGTTACTGCGTAAGTTATCAGGAAGAACATGGTAATTATAGAGGCCACCAGGTTAAGTGAACCAAGGAATAGAATGCCCTGGGCAATAATATACGTTATGATTATTCCAGCTCTGGGCTCTTCCTTCTTTGAACCAAGTGTTGCTGCAAAAAAGGAAGGAACAACACCGTCAAATGCAAGAGCTTGTAGTGTCCTTGGTGCTCCCACTATAAATGTTAGAGCTGAGGAGAGAGTTGCCATCCAGATGCCAATGTAAACCAGGAACGGAAATATGGAGTTGTGAACCATTACAAGGGTATCTTTTTGCAAAACAGTGTAAGGTGCGGTGCATGCCAGTTTATAAGCAATGAATATATAAGTTACATAGGATACAAGGAGAGCCGATATGATTCCGATCGGTATTGCTCTTTTCGGATTTTTAAGCTCTCCTGACATGGCAATGCCTGCTGTTACTCCTGTTACAGCGGGGAAAAAGACGGCAAACACTGTCCAGAAGTTTTGACCCTTAATATAATGAGGAGCAAGATTTTGGGATATTAGAGAGAAGTGAGGATTAAATATGAAAGATAAAATACCGGCAATTAAAGCAAGAAATATACCTATCTGAAGCTTCATTACAAAATCTGCACCGATATAAGCGATTACGGTGAAGAGGATTAGAACGGCAGTTGCTACTATCGTTATCGGGATGTTTGGGAATATGCCTCTTAATGATTCAGCAAAACCTATAAGATAGAAGGCTACTGAAATTGCTTGAGAAATATATAAAGGTATACCTATTGTTCCACCTACATCCAATCCTAAGCTTCTTGAAATTATGTAATATACACCGCCAACGCCTACTTCTTTGTTTGTTGAAATAGAAGATAAAGAGAGGCCGGTTACAAAGGATATGGACATTGCCAGAGTTATAAGAATTATACCTTCTATTAGGCCTGTGTTTCCTATTACCCATCCTGTTCTTAAAAATAGAATTACGCCAAAAATTGATAGCAATGTCGGAACGAAAACGCCGGTGAACGTATTAAATCTTCTGATACTTTCACTCATGTATCAATACCTCTCTTTTTGACAAGCTTATAACCTAGCTTTTCTGCCCAGACTTTTACAAAAAATTCGACGCTCCTATCATACATCTTTTCAGCTTCCGGCGGAAAGAGGCATCCGGGGATTTCTCCCATGTCTTTGTGATACTTAATGCATTCGCAGCATACACCTCTTTTGTTGCATGCCATATAGGTGCAACCGCAGAATTCCAGGTTTCTGTCACGTTTGCATTCCATTTTTATCCTCCTCTATTCTGCAGTTATACCTTCGTATTTATACTGGTAACCTCCTAATTTTAGAAGATCTATTCTTAGCATAATTTGATAGCTTATTGTTCCGTCAAAACTTTTTATCCAGTGATAAGAGATGTTGCCCTTCCAGCAGTTTCTGTTTATACTCAAAGTGTATTGCCTTTCTCTGTCAAAATTGTATTGTAAGTCGTAACGTTGAGAGTATGAAAATGTTAGATAGCGGTTGATATGCAGGGTTGTTCCCCATCGAATGTAGTCATTTTTTTCTGCTTTTACAAAAGAGCGATAATGATTTATCCACAGGGAAATCTTTTTTCCAGCAAAGTTTACATAGGAATCAATTTTTGATATTTCCTTTGTGTTTCCGTTTAATTCGAGGTGCTCTCTTAATGTTAATCTGGAATTTGGAGTCACTTCTACGTCCATATTCCATGTTTCCCAAGGTTCCTTTTCCAGGTAGAAGTTGTATCCGTTTTCAATTTTAAGTTTTGCAAGTTGTTTTTCTTTCTTGTAAAAGTAAGTAGTCAAAGAAGCTGTTATTTTCTTTTCTCTTTCTATCACATCTGTTCCGTCAAAGTCTGGGATATCGTTTTGATTTTTACTCTGAACATAGTTGAAGGAGATTTCGGGATTTATTGAAACTGTCAGGTTGTCCGTTGAAAATCTGTAATTGGAAAAGTGCTTTTCTTCGTATTTCCACAGGCTTCTGTAAATGTTTTCTGTTCCATTTTCACTGATTGAGTAATAAGAAATAAGGTTACTTAACTTGAAACTGTTTTTCAGGCTTCCTGTGAATATAGTGTATCTTAACGAAGGTTCAATGTTGAATCTGCTTCCTCTAAATCCCACTTTCCTGTAAAAGTATGTAAAGTCAGAGTTAATGCTGAAGGTTAGAGGTAATCTTTTAATTATTGGAATGTCCATTAAGTAAAAGTTAACCTCTGGAAGTTTTTGAAAGATAGAATCCGTTGAATTGTCAAGACTATCCAGATAAACGAGGTTTGCATTTAGAATTGCGTGATCCCATAGATGGGAGTAAGTTATGTCTGATTTCGTATATTGCTGAGTGATTGTTTCGACGTCTGTGGTTCCGTTTTCAGTAAAGAAATTTCTGCTGCTTACGATGTTTATTTTTATGTTGCCGTAGGAATAGTCAGATTTAAAATAAGAGTGTTTGAAGTCCAATTGCCAGTTTGTTTCATTTCCCGAATCTATTCGATAATAATAGAGATTACCTTTACTGTATGGTGACAGGACATATCTGAGCTTTGCACTTTCACCATTTCCGTCTCTAAAGCGTTTTTCGTAGGTTAGAGTAAGATCGGCGCTTCTTCCCAGAACTATATAAAAAGGTTGTTTTATCGTTATACCCTGATCTTTAATGTAGCCGAATTTGGGTACTAAGAAACCTGTTGTTCTTTTTTCGACGATGGGTCCACTTATCGCAGGTGAAATTATTACGGGAACAGAAAGGATGTCAAAAGCCACCCACTTTCCTTTAAAGCTTTCCCCTGTTTTTATCTTGAACTCTTTTGCTTCTATTGACCAATCCGGTCTTTCACAACAGCAACAACAGGGAGTATATGTTCCGTTATATGCAAACCAGAGCTTGTCGGAAACTTTTACCAGTTTTTCGGCTTTTATAAAATCGGTGGGAGATATTTCACCTTCAACCTTATAGAATTCTGCTTTTTTAGTGGCAATGCTGTATTTCAGGCTGGAACACCACAATTTTATCGGCGGCTGTTCTATAAAAACGTTTCCTGAGATAGTTATAATTTTTGTTTTGTTGTCGTAGGAGAGTAAATTCCCTTTAATGGTTGCATTATCAAAGTGCACTGTTACATTTCCTACCGCTTTTATTCTTGATTGAACGTTCCCTTTGATTTTGTCGGCTGTCAGTGTTATTGGTCCCTGAAGTTGACCGAAAGCATTGTAGATCTGGAAAATGACAAGAATTAGTGCAGTTATAAATTTTTTCACCAATACACTCCGCCTGTTTTGTTAGCTTTTATTTTAAACTAAAATCGTTTGGTTGAAAGGCATAGTAGAGCTAAAGTAAATAGGAAGTTTCTCTTTCTTTTAGAAAATGGTATAGATTTAAATGTGTAAATTCCTGAGGAGGTGGAGTCATGGAAAGGCTTTCAGATTTTATAAGGAAGATTGCTCTTGTAGAAATAGGTGCCATTTCCGTAGTGAATAAGAAAGTTGAAGAGTTTGTGAGGAAACTGGAAGAGGAAGGTAAGATTGCGGAAAAAGAAGGCACTAAACTTCTTGCAGATTTGAAAAAGACTTTTGAGAATCAAAAGAAAGAGGTTGAAGAGAAGATTGAAGAGATAATTAAAAAAATGAATCTTGCCACTAAAGATGATGTTAAGCGTTTAGAGAAAGAAATTGAAGAGTTGAAAGATGAAATTTGTAAGTTGAAGGGTGATAAATAGTGATTTCTATAAAAGAGAGAAACAGAAGGGTAAAGGATGTAACAGGTGCTCTGTTCTTTTGTAGTTATGAGTATTTGAAGGCCAAGGTTCCCGGTTCTTTTTTACGTCTTGGTAAATTGATATTTCGCAGGTGGAAATTTTTGCTTGATTATCCTCCTCCTGTTCGTTTAAGGATTGCTCTTGAGACTTTAGGGCCCACCTATATAAAGATAGGGCAGATGCTTTCTACGAGAGTTGATGTTTTCCCTGAGGAATACATAAAAGAACTTGAGAAGCTTCAGGATAATGTTCCTCCCGTTCCTCTTGATGATATTTTAAAAGTTCTCGGTAATATGAAAGAGGCTTTTATTGAATTTTCTGAAAAGCCTATAGGTTCCGGATCCATAGCCCAGGTTCATACTGCTGTTCTTAAAGATGGGAAAAAAGTTGCCGTAAAAGTAATAAAGCCTGGTGTTGAAGGTCAAATAAAAAAGGATGTTGCTATTCTTAAACTTCTGGTAAAAAAATTATCGAGATTTGTGAAGCCTTTAAGAGATTATCGAATTCCTTCAATTATTGAGGAATTTGAGAGGGTGTTGCTTGATGAGTTTGATCTTACAAAAGAGGCTTCTTATATGGAAATGTTTAGAAAATTTGCAGAAGAAAAGGAGCCGAGGCTTGTTGTTCCTGCAGTTTACTGGGAATACACCAACAGGAATGTTTTGGTTTCCGAGTTTATAAATGGAACGAAACTTACTGATCTTAAAAACCTGGAAAAATTTGATAGAAGAAAGCTTGCCAAAGATTTCGTGATTCTTGTAAATAGGCAGATTTTTGAACTTTCTGTTTTTCACGGGGATCTTCATCCAGGAAATATTTTTGTCCTTGATGATGGAAGGCTTGCTTTTGTTGATTTTGGAATTATTGGAAGGCTTTCACCGGATACATTTTCAGCGTTTTTTATGTTTTCGTATGCCGTTATGAAAAAAGATGTTGATATGATAGTCGAGGCTTTGAAAAAAGTTGGAGCGGTTGGCGATAATGTTAATGAACAGCTTTTAAAAAGGGAACTTCTTATTTTTCTTGATAAATATTACAACAGACCTCTTTCAAAAATAGATGCTGAAAAATTTTTTTACGAGGAACTTGCAATAACAAGGCAGTTCAATGTTGTTCTTCCAGAAGAGTTACTGGTTTTATTAAAGACGGTGACGCACACAGAATCCGTTGCAAGAATAATCTGTCCGGACTTTACGCTTCCTCCCGTCCTTCAACCTTACTTAAAGAAATTGATACCAAAATTTATGCTGGAGGATTTCCGTCGCAGAACAATGAGGGCAGCCGCAGCTTATGCGTCTTTAATAGAGAATCTTCCAGAACTTCTGGAAAAAAACTTGAAAAAAAATAGAAACGAAAAGAGGGAAATTCCTGTTCTGGAATCCTCATTTATTCTGGGATTTAGTATCATTCTTGCTACAAAACCCATAATGGTGCCGGTTTATCTTTTGCTTGCTGCTCTTTATCCGTTTTTGAAGGGAGGAAACGATTAAATGAGTGTTTATGTTTCTCTGATTCACTATCCTGTTTACAACAAGGAGAAAAAAGTTGTTGCTACATCTATTACTACACTTGATATTCACGATATTGCCAGATCTTCACGAACTTATGGAGTTAAAGGCTATTACATCGTTCAACCTATAGAGAATCATTTGTGGCTTGCCAATAAGTTGCTTTCTTTCTGGCAGGGGGGACACGGAAGAGAATATAATCCGAAAAGATGGGAAGCATTAAAACTTGTTAAGGCTGTTCCTTATATAGAAGATGCGATTTCAGATATTGAAAAAAAAGAAGGTAAAAAGCCTAAAATTGTTTCGACTTCGGCTAAAAGATATGAACATACAGTTTCTTTTGATTTTTTAAGGAGAGAAATAACTAAAAATGAGCATCCTTATTTGATATGTTTTGGCACAGGTTGGGGGTTGACGGAAGAGTTTATCCATTCTTCTGATTATATTCTTGAACCTATATGTGGTCCTACCGATTATAATCATCTTTCTGTTCGTTCCGCTGCCTCCATAGTTCTGGACAGGTTACTCGGTTTGCGATAAAATACAGGATTAAATTCAGTATCCTGGAAAGGGAGGTAGAAGGAATGAAGAGAGTATTAAGTTTCTTTTCCGTGGCTCTTTTTGCGTTGATGGCTATTTTTGCGCCTGCACACGCGGAAGATGTTATCAAGATAGGTGTGGCCGGTCCTCACACCGGAGATCTGGCACCGTTTGGGGTTCCGACTGTCCATGCTGTCAAAATAGTTGCTGAAAAATATAATGCTAAAGGTGGCCTTCTTGGCAAAAAGATTGAAGTTATTGTTCTTGATGATCAATGCAAGCCAGAAATAGCGACAAACGTTGCTACAAACCTTGTAACACAGGGAGTTGTTGGAGTTATCGGTCATATTTGTAGTGGTGCTACAAAAGCAGCGCTTCCTATTTACAAGCAAGCCAGAATTCCTGTTATTTCTCCGTCTGCAACAAACCCATCTCTTACAAAACTTGGTGCTCCTGTTTTCTTTAGAACTATTGCACCAGATAATGCTCAGGCTAAGCTTGATGCTGATTTTATTATCAATAAACTTCACGCTAAAAGAGTGGCAATTATTCACGACAAAGAGGATTACGGAAAAGGTCTTGCAACTTATGTTAAGGATTACATAGAAAAGAGCGGAAAGGCAAAGGTAGTCCTTTTTGCTGGTGTTACAAGAGGTGCAATGGATTATTCTGCTATTGTTCAGAGGATTAAAAGGGTTCATCCGGATGTTGTAATGTTTGGAGGCTACCATCCTGAGGCATCCAAAATCGTTATGGCTATGAGAAGAATGAGAGTTAAAGTTCCGTTTATTTCAGGTGATGGTATTAAAAACGATAAATTTATTCAGGTTGCTGGAAAGTATGCAGAAGGTGTTTATGCATCAGGTCCTAAAGATATTTCAGGAAATCCCCTTTACAAAGTAGCTCTTGAAGAGCATAAAAAGAAATACGGAACAGAGCCTGGAGCTTTCTACTTCAACGGATATGCGGCTGCTCAGGCACTTTTCAATGCTATTCAAAAAGCAGGTTCAACAGATTTCGATAAGATAGTTAAAGTTCTTCATACGCAGTATGTTGAAACTCCACTTGGTAAAATTAAGTTTGATAAGAATGGCGAAGCTGAAGGTGTAGGTTTTGCCATTTATCAGGTTAGAAACGGAAAGTTTGTCCAGGTTCAGTAATTGGTTTATAATTTATTCGTAAATTTTATAGGGCGGCGGGTAGCTTTTTCAGTTATCCGCCGCTATTCTATGAGTAGAGGTGTGTGAGATGATTGATTGGGGATACTTTACAGACCTCTTCGTTAGTGGCCTGACAAAGGGAAGTATCTATGCCCTTATAGCTCTTGGTTACACCATGGTTTACGGTATTATCCAGTTGATTAATTTTGCACATGGCGAAATTTATATGATAGGTGCTTTTACTGCACTTATATTTGCCGTTCTGCTCGGGAAATTTGGTTTGAGCACGGGATTTATTTTTCTCATAGTTACTGTGATAGCGGTGATTTATGCTTCGGCTTATGGTTACACTGTTGAGAAAATAGCTTACAAACCTTTAAGGAACGCTCCGAGGCTTTCGCCTCTTATCAGTGCTATCGGTATGTCTCTCTTTTTACAGAACTATGTTATGCTTGCACAGACACCGGATTTCGTTCCGTTTCCAGATCTTATTCCCCATATAGGTATTCTTGATAAAATAAGCGATTATATAGACCCTGTAGGTTTGATAATAATCATTGTTACCTTCATTGTTATGATTGCTCTCCATTTCTTTATTAAGAAGACAAAAATAGGAAAAGCCATGAGAGCAACTGCTCAGAATAAAACGATGGCGATGCTCTGTGGTGTTGATGTTGATAAAACAATTTCCATGACGTTTATTATAGGTTCAGCTCTTGCTGCGATAGGTGGTGTTTTAATCGGTTCTTATGTAGGCCAGATAAACTTTTTCATAGGTTTTATGGCTGGACTTAAAGCATTTACCGCTGCTGTTTTAGGTGGAATTGGAAGTATTCCAGGTGCGGCTCTTGGAGGAATTATCTTAGGTTTAACAGAAAGTTTTGGTGCGGGATATATATCAAGTGATTATCAGGATGTTTTTGCGTTTATTCTTCTTGTCTTGATCCTTATTTTCCGCCCTGCAGGCATTCTTGGCAAAACTGATACCGAAAAAGTTTAAGCAGGTGGTAGGAGATGAAAGGAGTTATAGAAGAGACAAAAAAGTCGCTAGTAGCAGCTCTCTGGTTTGTGTTTTTAACATTTCCAATAATGGTAATGAAGGTGGATACTGCCGATAATAAGATAATCTTTCGGTGGAAAAACATCTTATATGTTGCGATTGCAGCTTTTATTCTTTCTTATCTATGGAGATACTTTCTGGAAAGAAAAGAAAGAAAAGGAAGTAGTGATGAAGATTCAATAATTTACAAGGTTCTCTCTAATCCCAAGTATAGCAGGCCCTTCTATGCGGCTGTTTTACCTTTTGCTATTGCTTTCCCTTGGCTTTTTTCAACGTATCAAACAAACATAATGGCAACTGCACTGATATATGTTATGCTGGGACTCGGACTTAATATAGTTGTAGGGCTTGCAGGTCTTCTTGATCTTGGATATGTGGCTTTTTATGCCGTAGGTGCTTATGCTTACGCACTGCTGAATTACCATTTTGGGCTTAATTTCTGGGAAGTTCTACCTATTGCCGGTATTCTTGCAGCATTTGCCGGTATTCTTTTAGGTTTTCCGGTTTTAAGACTTCGTGGTGATTATCTTGCCATAGTCACTTTGGGATTTGGCGAAATTATCAGAATAGTTCTTGAAAACTGGGATAGTGTTACTTTCGGTCCAAGTGGTATTTCCGGTGTTCCAAGGCCACCTCTCTTTGGCATTAAGATGAATGTGAATCAATCTCTTATTTATATTTATTACATAACTCTGGCGTTTGTTATTTTCACAATTTTTGTTGTTAACAGATTACAAAATTCCAGACTTGGCCGTGCCTGGTTAGCGTTGAAAGAAGATGATATAGCCTGTCAGGCAATGGGAATAGATAGAGTTACTGCAAAACTTACAGCTTTTGCTCTTGGCGCGACCTGGGCTGGATTTGCCGGTGTGATTTTTGCGGCAAAAACAACTTATGTCAGCCCAGCAAGTTTTACGTTCTTTGAATCTGTTGTTATCCTTTCCATTGTTGTTCTCGGTGGTATGGGTTCTATCGTTGGTGTTATTCTTGCAGCACTTGTTATGATCCTTCTTCCAGAATATTTGAGGGCGTTTTCTGATTATAGAATGTTGATTTTTGCACTTGCGCTGGTTCTGGTAATGGTGTTTAAACCGGAGGGTTTGATTCCGTTTAGAGGTGGTAGATTCGTTTACAAGAAAAAAGAGTCGGCTGAGGGTGGCAATGAGTGAGCCTATTCTTGATGTTAGAAATCTTACGATGCAATTTGGAGGACTTAAAGCAGTAGATAATGTAAGTTTGCAGGTTTATCCGGAGCAGATAGTTGCTCTTATAGGACCAAACGGTGCTGGAAAGACTACGTTTTTTAACTGTGTTACGGGTATTTATAAACCTACTGCCGGTGATATCTATTTGAGAACGAAAGATGGAAAAAAGGTAAGAATAAATGGTATGAAGCCAAATAAAATTACAGAGCTGGGACTTGCAAGAACGTTTCAGAACATACGTCTTTTTCCTAATATGACTGCACTTGAAAATGTTATGGTTGGAAGGCATTGTAGGACAAAATCCTGGATATTGGGAGCAATCTTTAAAGGGCCAAGAACAAGGAAAGAAGAAGAGGAAACAATAGAGAAAAGTTATGAGCTTCTTAAACTTGTTGGACTTGAAAAGTATGTTAATGAGCTTGCAAAAAATCTTCCTTATGGTGCTCAGAGACGTCTTGAGATTGCAAGGGCGCTTGCTACAGAACCGTCTGTTCTCTTGCTTGATGAGCCTGCTGCTGGTATGAATCCTAAGGAGACAACCGAGCTTATGGATTTAATATATCACATTAGAGATAACGAAAATATCTCTATCCTGCTGATAGAACATGATATGAAACTTGTCATGAATATTTCAGAGAAAGTTTATGTCATGGAATACGGAAAGCTCCTTGCCGAAGGAACACCTGAAGAGATAAGGCATAATCCAGCGGTTATAAAAGCTTACCTTGGAGAGGAACACAATGCTTGAGGTTAGAAATATAAATACATTTTACGGTAATATACAGGCTCTTCATAATGTTTCTTTAAAGGTTAACGAAGGAGAAATTGTAACGCTTATCGGAGCTAACGGTGCAGGTAAAACAACCACGCTTATGTCTATATGTGGTGTTGTTCCTCCCCGGTCGGGAGAGATAATTTTTAACAGCGAGCCGATTCACAGGCTTCCTCCTCATAAGATAGTAGCAAAAGGAATAGTGCAGGTTCCCGAAGGACGTATGATTTTTCCTGAACTTACAGTAATGGAAAACCTTGATATGGGTGCCTATCTGAGGAAGGATAAAGAAGGAATTAAGAAAGATTTAGAGTATATTTTCGAACTTTTCCCGAGATTGGCAGAGAGGAAGAATCAACTTGGCGGTACACTTTCTGGTGGAGAACAGCAGATGTTGGCTATTTCACGAGCATTGATGGCAAGGCCCAAACTGTTGTTGCTTGATGAGCCTAGCCTTGGCCTTGCCCCTTTGATTATAAAACAGATTTTTGAAATCATAGTTAAAATCAACAGAGAGCATAAAACTACGATTCTTCTTGTTGAGCAGAATGCTCATCAGGCTCTTAGAATTGCCGATAGGGCTTATGTTATGGAAAGCGGCAGAATAACGATGGAAGATAAAGCAGAAAATCTTCTCAACAATGAGAAAGTTAAAAAAGCATACCTTGGTCTTTGATTTTTTCCACCCTTGTGGTGGATTTCCCCTTGAAATTTCCTCTTAAAATCTTATCTTTGCCTCTGGCGTAATTTTGAAATTAAGTTTCTTTGTTTTACAATAAGCCTGGCCATTTATAGAGGGGCTGGAGGCAACAGTGAGAAAATTACTCAAAATATCCTTTAATAAAAAAGATTTCAGGTTTGTTATAGGAATTATCATCATACTTGCTTTTCTTTATTTTGCGCTTTTGCTTGCCCGTAAAGGTGGTAGTTCGGGAGAAACCTTAACTATATCTTTGTCACCATCAGCTCTTTTTAAATATTCTTTCTTTTCCCTTTCAAGAATGGGAGCTGCGTATTTGTTGTCTTTGATATTTAGCCTTGTTTATGGATATTTTGCGGCTTACAATAAGAAAGCCGAAATGATTCTTATGCCTCTTCTTGATGTTCTTCAAAGTGTTCCTATACTTTCTTTTTTGCCTGTTACTTTGCTAGCTTTCAGCACTTTTTTGTCTCAGAATATTGCAGCAGAGCTTGCATCTGTTGTCCTTATATTTACAAGCCAGGCATGGAACATCACTTTTGCCTGGTATCAATCTCTTATAACGATTCCGAAAGATCTTGATGAAGCCAGCAGAGTATTCAGATTTAACAGGCTGTTGCGTTTAAAAACTCTGGAGCTTCCCTTTGCGGCTATTAATCTTATATGGAACAGCATGATGAGCTGGGCGGGGGGATGGTTTTTCCTCATGGCAGCGGAGATGTTTACTGTTGGGAACAAAGACTTTCGCCTCCCGGGGCTTGGTTCTTATCTTCAAACGGCGGCAGATAAAAAAGATATACATGCAATTCTTATGGGACTTTTCGCTTTGATTCTTATTATTGTTATTCTTGATCAGCTTGTTTGGAGGCCACTTCTTGCCTGGTCTGTGAAGTTCAAAATAGAGTATGTTGAATCTGATAAAGAACCATCTTCCTGGTTTTATAACTTTCTTCAATCATCGGGTATTCTTGAAAAACTTGATGCAATGTGGCAGATGATTTCTGAAAAGATAGATATGTGGTCAATAAAGAAGTGGCCTTTTAGAGACAGATCTGAAGAGGAGAAGGAGAGTCTTTTTTCAAAAATCGTATTTTATGTTTTTGTGATTTTTGTTGTTTATGAAGCTGTTAAAGCTGTTGGCGTTATGATGGATATTCCTTCTTATGAATGGGAAGAGATATTTAGGGCTCTTGGGGCGACAACTTTGCGAGTTTTCATAGCTTTAGTTTTGTCGCTTGTCTGGACTATTCCGGTCGGTGTTGCTATTGGAAGAAATGAAAAGCTTGCCGGATGGCTTCAGCCGCTTGTCCAGATCATAGCTTCTATTCCAGCAACTGCCCTTTTCCCGGTTTTTGTTCTCATCTTTTTGAATCTTCCAGGAGGTTTAAATGTAGCTTCTATTGTTCTAATGATGGCAGGAACTCAGTGGTATATCTTGTTTAATGTTATAGCTGGAGCCTCTTCCATTCCTAAGGATCTGGAATATACAACGCAGCTACTTCATCTATCAAAGTGGGAAAAGTGGAAAGTTCTTATTCTTCCTGCAATTTTTCCCTATGTTGTTACAGGTGGGATAACAGCTGCCGGTGGAGCCTGGAATGCCAGTATAGTTGCCGAATATATTAAGTTTGGTGGTAAGGTTTTGAAAATAAATGGTCTTGGAGAATTGATTGCCCTTTCAACAGCTAACGGTAACTATCCTCTTCTTTTAACATCTACTGTGGTTATGATCGTTACGGTTGTTTTGATAAACAGGTTGTTCTGGAAAAAGCTGTATGACCTTGCACACGAAAAGTTTTCAATGGAGTAAGAATATGGAAAAGCAGAAAGAAAAAAGAGTTCTGGTAGATTTAAAAAACATAAGCCATATGTATAAAGGAAGGGAGAAATCTTTCTATGCATTAAAAAATATAAATCTTAAGCTTTATGAAGATGAATTTGTTTGTCTGGTAGGGGCTTCTGGTAGTGGGAAAAGTACCCTTTTAAGGATTATAACAGGCCTTCAGAAACCTACCGAAGGTGAGGTTTTATATAAGGGAAAGCCGCTTAAAGGTGTTAATCCTGATGCTACAATTGTTTTCCAGACGTTTGCCCTGTTTCCCTGGTTAACAGTTCTTGAAAATGTTGAAATTGCCCTTAAAGCTCGCGGTATTCCGAAAAAGATAAGAGTTCCAATTGCCCTTGAGTTGATTGATAGAGTGGGACTTGATGGTTTTGAGACAGCGTATCCCCGTGAACTTTCCGGCGGTATGCGTCAAAAGGTTGGAATAGCAAGGGCTATAGCCCTTGAGCCTGAACTTTTATGTCTTGATGAACCATTTTCTGCCCTTGATGTCTTGAGCGCTGAAGCGATAAGGGGAGAGCTTTTGGAACTCTGGATAGAAGGGAAACTTCCCACAAAAACGATTTTGATGGTTACCCATAATATTGAAGAGGCTGTTTTTATGGCAGATAGAATTGTGGTAATGGATAAAAATCCTGGGAGAATTATTGCAGAACTTGAAGTAAACCTGCCCCATCCGAGAGATAGAAAATCTCAGGAATTTATAAACATAGTTGATAAAGTTTATTCTATTCTTGCGGGTAAAGTTGTTGAGGAATTACACACATTCGCTCAGGCGAAAAAACCGGGTAAGTTTATCCTTCCTGATGTTGATATCTCTGATCTTATAGGTCTTATAGAGTATCTTGATGAAAAAGCAGAAAAAAGGTATGACATATATAAACTTGCAGATGAGCTAAATATTGGTTCTGAAAAACTTTTAAATCTTATTGAAGCTGCGGAACTTTTAAAGTTTGTTGAAGTTAAAGATGGAGATGTTATTTTGACACCCCTTGGTGAAACGTTTTCTCAGGCAAGTATTCTTGTGAGAAAAGAGATGTTTGCCGTAGCTGTCAAGAAACTTCCTATATTCCAGTGGCTTATTAATATTTTAAAGTCTGCAGACAACAAAGCTTTAAAATGGGATGTTTTAGTTGCTTCTCTTTCTCTTGAAATGCCTGAAGAGGAAGCAGAAAGGCAACTGGAAATTCTTATCAAGTGGGGAAGATACGCGGAGATCATAGCTTACGATGATGAAAATGAGCTAATAATCCTTGAAAATGGATAATAAGGCGGCAAAGCGCCGCCCGCTTTATTTAACAGTTTCTGTCATTACAGGGAGAACGCGAGGCTCCATCGGTATGTGGCCAGTAAGAGATTCAAGGAACCTGGTGATTTCATAAGTTTGCTTTCTTGTAAGGTTTTTCTTTAGCATTTTCTTTGCCATTATTCTTACCGCTTCAGATAGGTCTTTAACAGAACCATCGTGGAAGTATGGAGCTGTTAGAGCTACGTTGCGTAGCTGTGCCGTTCTAAATTTATACATATCTGCCGGATTTTTGGTTACGTTGTATCTTCCCTTATCATTGTTAATATGGAATTTGTGGAACATTCCGTCGGAAAGAACGGGCCCCCTGTGGCAAGAGACACATCCTAAGTCAACAAAAAGTTTCATGCCTTTTATTTGTGTTTTGGTAAGTGCAGTTTTATCTCCAGCTAAGTATCTATCAAACGGTGAATTTGGTGTGATAAGCGTTCTTTCGTAAGCAGCTATGGCTTTAGCTACGTTATCGAATGTTATCGGATTTCTTTCTCCTGGAAATGCCTTTTTAAACAATTCTACATAGTCAGGTAGCTGCTTTAATCTTTCTACTACCATTTTTGGTGTTGCGTTCATCTCCACGTGTGCTGTCAACGGTCCTTTAGCCTGTTCTTCAAGAGTTGCGGCTCTTCCATCCCAGAACTGAACTTTTAAGAAAGCTGCGTTGAATACGGTTGGAGCGTTTCTCGGGCCATGTTGCCATTTGTCACCTATTGACGTTTTCTGGTTATCATCACCGCCTATTGAAAGATTATGGCACGTATTACAGGATATAAGTTCACTTCTTGAAAGTCTGGGATCAAAATAAAGTCTTTTTCCGAGCTCTATCTTAGCTGCTGTCATTGGATTATTGGCAGGAATCGGTGGCGTTGTTGGAAGAATTTCGAAAAACCTTGTATATTTGTTAGTTCCTGGCGGTGTAGTGTTTTTGCTAAGATTAGGTTTTCTTCCGAAAAGTTCTTCTGCCGCCTTCCCAAATTGTAGCCCTTTAGGCATTACACCGTTTGCAACGAGCTCTCTTGCTCTTGTTACAAGTTCTTCCGGTGTCTTGAATTTTTCAAGAAGTGTTTCTTTTGATGGAGCAATTTTACCGTGACATTGTGAACGGTAGTGTACGATATTTTGTGTAAGCTTGAGAAATGGGATAACCTCCTGGGGAACACCCCACAAATACCAACCCCAGGAGGCAAAAATGGAACTACAGAAGATTTTACCAGACCTAGTTAAGGAAGTGGTAAAGCAAACCTTAGAGTCAATCATGACGGCTGAAAGAGAAGTGTTTCTTAAAGAACATGGAGGAACAAAGAACGGCTTTTACGTTAGAAACTTAGATACTGTTATCGGTAAGCTTGAAAATCTGAGAATTCCAAGAGATAGAGAGGGAAAATTCAGAACAAAGTTGATAGAACCTTATAGAAGAAGAGATATCAATCTTGAAGACTTAATACTTGGGATGTTTGCCTCTGGTATGAGTGCAAGAGCAGTAGCCCAGGCTCTTGAAAGCGTGTTTGAACTTAAATACTCACCCTCAACCATAAGCAAAATATCGCAGGTAACCTTAGAGGAAATA